>NZ_CATNHG010000013.1:0-97089 GCF_950097965.1 Bacillus sp. T2.9-1 | reverse complement strand
GAAGCCCATCAGCCCCTGGGCACCCGGAGCTGGACTAATTGAAAAGCGGAGGGGGCCCGTTTAGGGGCGTGTGGGGTGGAGCGATGATTCCTGAGATATAGGAAACACAGTGAACGGCAGTGAACCGATGTTGACTTATCGTAGGGAAGGCACCTGGAAGTTTGCTAAACGAAAGGCGCTGGAGCTAGACTAATTGAAAAGCGGAGGGGGCCCGTTTAGGGGCGTGTGGGGTGGAGCGATGATTCCTGAGATATAGGAAACACAGTGAACGGCAGTGAACTGATGTTGACTTATCGTAGGGTAGCATCGTGAAGCCCATCAGCCCCTGGGCACCCGGAGCTGGACTAATTGAAAAGCGGAAGCGCCTGGTTATCGTTGTACAAACTAGTAGGGGGGCTGACTGAGATACTTTTAAAAATGTGACAATTTAATGTTGTCTCTTCCCTAGTTTGTTTTTAATAAATACAAATGGGCTTTTATAAGGTTTCTATGTTACCTTCTCCTCTTCTTTTCCTTACTTTCGGGCTCAAAGAACGCTCCTCTGTTACTTATAAACCAGTTTATAACCTAAACCGCTGCTTCCATAAAAAACTGCAGATAACTTTTAAAGTTTACCCGCAGTTCGTATCATACCAACCTATCTCATCGTTTTTTCTTCCGCTTCATCTCTAATAATTGATCCAAATGGTTTTCGTTCTCTTCCTTTGTATTTAGCTTCTTCGTCTTTTTCGGTGGTTTTGCTTGTTTTTTATTTGTTTCTCTATTAGAATCCAGCTGTGCCTCTTTCCCTATAGATACTGGTGTCTCTCTAGGTGCTGAGCTGATCTTTTGCTTAAAGGTCTTTTGCCGTTTAACACCTTCTTTTTTTTCAAACACAGCAAGGAATTTAACTGGTAATCCTAATCTTCTAATGGCAATTTCTATCAATAGAAGCAGGAAACTAATGAACAGCAAAACTTCTGTAATCTCCTGCTTTTGTTTAACTGGATTCTTTAGCGGTCGAAATGCTTGTGATTCTTTTTCTAGCTGAGAGCCGTCAGTTATTGCCAGAAGCTCGTTTACCTTTTCTTCATTGGCTCCGGTAATTAAATATTCATCAGAATAAGGGATGGTAAAGCCTGATTGGTAAACAGTGACATTTCCATCCTCATCCGTCTGTTTGACATGAATAAAATAAAGACCAGGATCATTGTCAACATCCACCTCATATTTTCCAGGGGCAATCATTTTTGTATTTCCTTCAACTACTTCTCCTCTTTCTGAAATAATGGTTGTTTCAATCGGGAGCATTGATAATTTATCTGCTGAAACGGATAAATAGGTTCGATCCTGCTCTTTTTCGACAGATAAAGAATACGCTTCTGAATCGTACTGTGGCAAAGTATTCGCGACCACTTTTGTAAAAAAGCTGCTCCATTGGTTCCAGCGAGCCCAATCCCCGTTCCATGCACCATTTACGTCAGAAGTGAAAGCTATCGTCTTACCTAAACCGTATTGCCATTCTGCTAATATCGGATCTTCCTTTGTGCTTTCAATCGGAACGGTGCTTTCTGCTTTGGGTGTTGTTGCGATATAGGCTTTCATCTGGGGAATTCCTTGACTAAACAACGTATCCCATCCATAGCCAGATTTAATATTAGGATAAAATGGATTGTCTTCAATATAGGTTCTTGTCGCCATAACAGTTTCTCTTGATAAAATGGAAGGAATAACCGTTGAATCCTGTACATCATAAAAACGCCCTGCCCCAAGCTTTGCTAATTCCTCCAACAAATTTCGGTCCGCATCTGCGCCTAAAGCTACCGTTGACATCGTAACATTTTTCTTACTGCCTTCATTAATTAGCTCTTCGTAATCATTATTCGTCGCAGATTGTCCATCGGTGAGTAAAATGATATGTTTTCTTTTTACATCTAAATCACTGATTTGATCATAAGCTTCCACTAATGACCCATATATTTCAGTTCCTCCACCAACTGGAACAGAACGAATTTTATTTACTACTTCTTCTTTATTTTTCAAAGGCTTAGGCTCCACTATCACCCATGGTTTATCATCAAAAGCAATAAACCCTAACGTATCTGTCTCTTGAAGCAATTCAACCGATCTTGCTGCCGCTTCTTTCGCTAACGAAAACTTTTGCCCATCCATACTTCCAGATCGATCTAAAACAATCATTAACGCCATTGAAGGCATTTCTTTTTTTCCTTTGATGTCCATATCTACTGGGAGAAGTTTCTCTATAGGTGTTTGAAAATATCCCCCTAGCCCGAAGCTATCTTCCCCACCTGTCATGAGAAAACCGACACCAAAGTCTTTGACACTTTTTTCGATAAGACTCATTTGATTTTCCGTAATATCTGTTGCAGCAATATTATTAAAAATAATCGACTGATAATTCAAATAGCCAGAAAGTACGGTTGGCAGCTGAATCGATGAACGTACCTCTACTTTATACCCTGCTCCTTCCATGATTTGTACGAGCGCTTTATTTGAATCATTTTGAACCAAGAGAATTTGCGGAATCGTTTTAACCATATTCACGACCTGCAGCTTGTTATTTTCAGCGTAAGCATCATTCGTCAATTCTAGTTCCGCTTTATAGGTTACTAATCCAGCCTGTTCCACTGGAAACTGGATTGGGATAACATTTGTTCCTTCTTTTATTTCAATTGACTTGGAAACAATTTTATTATTATTCTCATAAAAATGAAGCAATCCACTCTTTGCAATATTACTCTCAATCGTTACAGAAACCGACGCTTGTTCCCCTTCATATAAAGTGGAAGGCACTTCTATTTCACTAACGGCAGTATCTTCATAAGAATGCGATTGGAGCAAAACAGTATCTAATTCGATAGAGCGATTTTTTAATAACTTCGCAGCTTCGGTGAGATTCCCCATCGTCTCGTTTCCGTCCGTAAATAGAATAATTCTTCCACCACTATTATTCGGAAAAACACTACTGGCAAGATTAATGGCCCCTTCAATATTCGTATGATCTTTTCCTGTCTCCTCATTCCATTTTGGAAAACGGAGACCTTCTTTTCCCATCATTTGTTCAATGGTTGCTTTCTCTCCAAAGGAAAGAACACTATATTCATCTTTTTCGTTCTTATTTTGCACGCTTTTTTCCAGCCATTCGAGTTGCTGGTCTCCTGAATCTTGTACACTTGCACTTCGATCCATTAGAAATACAACTTGTGTTTCTTTTTGCGGCAAAACTATTTGAGGAATAGCAAGCGCAATGATTAATAGGGAAAAAATACATGTTCTTAAAAAGAGTATAACCTGACTTTCCTTTCTATTTGTCATCAGCTTCATCTGCTTCCAATATCGGTAAAGAAGAAAAGCAACAGGAAGGAATAGTAATAGAATGAATGGGTATTTAAACTCTATTTGCACGGCGATAAACCTCCCATTCCAGACATAAAATGATAAGAACAAGTAAACATAAAACATACCATAGCCAATCACTTTCCGTTTTTGTAACCTGATTTTCCTTTAGTTGGGTCTCGTTTAATATAAACGACTTTTGCGATTCAATGGTCTTCTCTCGGTCATCTAAATTCACAGAAAAATAAAGGAGCTCAGAATCATTTGTAAGCTGATAAACACCTGGTAGCTTCGGTGCCTGGAAGCCATCTTCCATCGAAAAGGAGTCTACTAATTGGTCATTTTCATTATATATATCCCAATCGGATTCTTGATTTGTTAATGAAATGGTTCTTGATTCTAAAGGCTGAAAATCTCCAACATAATTGGATTGTGAGGAAAGCCATTGATACATATTGTATAAAAGAATCGGAAAACTTGGGTGTAATGGCCAATCACTATCTTTTAAATCAAATTGAATGAATATGGCTGGCTGATTATTTACTTCCCCTTTTTGAATCAACGGCAGCTCTCCACTTTTAACAATCGGTTTCATACTTTCCATCGTTTGCTTTATAGCACTTGCGATAAAAACATCCTTCATATCTACATGTAATAATAATTCATCTTCACTTTGTTCTATCTCTGTTTGTAATTCTTCTTTTTTTCCATCCGTAAAAAAGAATACAAACGGAGCCCCAATATTTTCAGGTAGCGTAGAACCAGATAATAGGAAAATACTGTCCTGTTTCGTTAAAAATTCTGTTTTATCCTCCATTTGGATGACACGAAGACCAATCGCCTCAAACCCCTTTACCAAAAAAGGATTCATTTCCTTATCTGTATACATAGTTGTAATCTGTCTATTAAATACAGCGGTTTGCCTATTATCGATTACATAATCATCTGTAGCAGTAAGTTTGGCATTGTAATAAGATTTCTTGGGTAAATCGTTTATTGCGATTATTTTTCTTTCTTTTGGCTGTAGCTCAATCTCTTGCTGATAAAGCACTGTTTTTTCGCTTTCAACTTGAAAAGGTATTGTCTTAAGGGAATCTGATTGATTTTCCACCATAGCAATCCCTGCTACTCCATCACCATTTTTTGATACACCAAAAGATAAAATCGAAATATTATCTGGCTTTTCCTGTTCTTGATTATGTACTTCTACGTAGAAGGAATTAATACTCTGTATCCTTTCCTTCTCTACTCCGTCAGAAAAAATATGAATAGCCGTTTTTCCCTCTTTTGCTAGGCTTGCGGTTAGTTCTGTGGCACTTTGCCAGTCTTCATGGGTATAGGAAAGCTCTATGTCTTTAATCGCTGCACTTACTTTATATCGGTCTGACTCATCATGTAGAAGTATTTTAGGATGATCATTTACCTCGAGAACCGTGACAGATTGGTTTTGCTGAATACGTTCCATCATTTCTAACGCAGCAGCTTTGCTTTCTTCTAATCTATTAGAGGCATTTTCCTTTGCGGCCATCGAAGCCGATGTATCAAACATAAAAATGATTTGTTCCCCTTTAATCGCCTCTTTAGCAAAATATGGCCCTACAAGTGCTAACATCAGCAAAAGCAAGCAAATAAGCTGCAGCCAGAATAAGACGTTATTTTGCCATTTATGTAACCATGAGGATGCCTTCATTTCCTTAAGAACTTCCTCCCAAAGTAAATTGGAAGGGATGATTTGTTTAGTATATTTCTTCCGAAAAAAATATAATAGGATAAATAATCCAATTAAAAATAGCAGCAAAAAGTAGTATGGATTTGCTAAATGCATTTTTTCTCTCCTTTTGGCTCGAAATGAATAAGAATTATTGAACCAATCCAGTAAATGCTAGTTCACGTAAAATGATTGTTTGTATATCTAATTTATCGCTGATTTGACAATAACGGATTCCATGTGTGGCACAAAGAATTTCTAGCTCCTGATTATGCTGTGTTAGTCTTTTTTTATAAAGCATTTTAATCGAATTATTAAGACTTACATCTACCATTTTTCCATTTTCACTATCAACTAATTGTATATCGCCAGAAAGATGCGGATTTATTTCCGTCTCACTTAGTAATTGAATCAGCCATATAGGTTGATTTCGAAATTTTAGCCGTTTAAAACTTTCCTCAAAAAGCGACAATGCTTCTAAACCATCAGTTATCAAAACAATCATTTGTGACGGCTCTGATAAAGAGCTAATTAATGATTGTGTGAAGCTTTCATTTATTGTCTGCTCCTTCATATCGACAATTTCGTAAAAGGTTCTTTTATTATGAACCGATCCTTTGCGATGAAAGGAAAGCTTTGTTGAAACAGCAGCAAAACTCAATCGATCCTCATGAGACAGTGTAATATAAGCTAAGCTTGCTGCTAGTTCTCTTGCTAACTCCCATTTAGAAGGGACTTGTTTCATCGAAGAAGTAGCATCAAGGAGTATACTAACAGAAATCTCTTTTTCATCTTGAAATCTTTTAATATATGGCTTATTCGTGCGACCATAGACATTCCAATCAATTTGGCGGATATCATCACCAGGATGATAGATTCTATAATCAGCAAAATCCAGGGAAGTGCCATGGATATGAGATTTTCTTCTGCCATTTTGCATTCCTGTACCCTTCATCGAAACTTGCAGGCTTTTTCGATTCATTCTTGCTAATAAGGAATGATAGTTCTTCATCGACCCTTCCCTGCTTCAATACGTAATGTTTTTTCCAAAATATCTTCGATGATCTGATCTGGAGTAACCCCCGCAATCTCCCCTTCAAAATTAAGCAAAATTCGATGTCTAAGAACAGGCACTGCCACATATCGCAAATCGGCAATAGAAATATGCAATCTTCCAGACGCTAACGCTCTAGCTTTTGCCATCGTTACTAAAGACTGTAGCCCCCTTGGTCCACTGCCTGCCTGAATATACTTGTTTCCTATTTCTGTCACATCCTCTGAGCCTGGATGAGTAGCAGAAACAATATTTACTGCAATGTCTAAAATATCATCAGCCACAAGAATTTGTTTAACAAGACTTTGCAAATGAATAATATTCTCTACAGTGGCAACTTGATTCAAAGTGGTTGAGTCTGTTCCTGTAGTCCGCTTAATAATTGCTTTTAATTCCTCTTTTGAAGGATAAGTTACATGTAATTTACATAAAAACCGATCCAATTGGGCCTCAGGTAATGGATATGTTCCTTCCATATCGAGAGGATTTTGAGTTGCTAATACAAAAAATGGCGCTTCTAATCTTTTCGTTTCTCCCATAATGGTGACCGTTTTTTCTCCCATTGCTTCTAATAAAGCACTTTGCGTTTTCGGTGTTGCTCGGTTGATTTCGTCAGCAAGGACAATATGCTTGAATAAAGGTCCCTCATGAAAATCAAATTGCTGTTTGCCTTTCTCATCAGGCTGTAGCACCATCGTACCAGTAATATCTGCAGGCATTAAATCTGGCGTAAACTGAATACGTGCAAAGGTAAGGTTCATTACTTCCGAAATTGTTCGAATCATCATCGTTTTTCCAAGACCAGGAAGTCCTTCTAAAAGTACATGTCCGCCTGCTAGCATACTCCAAAGTACCTCATCAGTGATTTTTTCTTGTCCGACAATAAACTTGCCAATCTCTTCTTTCACCTTTTTAAGTAAAGACTCTGCTTGGATAAAATCTTGTTCTACTGGTTCTTTTTCCATCTTTTCCCCTACTTTTCATTTGGTTTTATATCGGTAAAATAATTCTTCACAATATTTTCCAAGTCATGTGGTAATGTATATCTTGATGTACTTTCCCTATAAGAATCTTCATATTCTGAAAATACCTGTTCATATGGACGAACACTCCCTTTCAGAACTGGACCTTCCCCTTCTGTCACCTGACCTTTCTTTCCATTCCCTAATTCACCTGAATCCACTTCAATATTATCTTTGCCATCTACTTTTTCTGGGACAGTTAATAACTCTCTGCTTCCGCCCCCAAATCCTGCTCCAGAGCCATTTCCTCCTCCAGATCCACTACCATTCCCGGAGCCTGATCCATTTCCTGATCCTGAGCCCGACCCTGTTCCTGAACCATCCCCATTCCCTGAGCCGTCGCTACCATCATTTCCATTAGTGGAGCCGTCATTGTCCTTCTGCCCTTGTTGGCCATTAGCATTTGCATTTTCTGGTGAATTCGCACCATTATTACTTGATCCATCAGCAACTGTGCTAGAATTAGGTACCGTTATTCCATTTGCAAGACTTTCATTTTTAAGTAGATTTTCTAATTGAGCTAGTTCAGTCTGTACAGATTCCAATTGCTCAAGAAGCTTCTCATTATTTAATAAATCATCCATCTGGTCTAATAGCTGCTGTAACTGTTCTTCTGTTAACTGCTTATTTCCACCAGTCAATTGATTTAGGGCATCTCTTTGTTTTTCTGTTAACTGATCATATTGCTCGTTTGCTTTTTGTAATTCCTTCTTGACTAATTCTTGATCCTTCTCTGAAATGGCTTCAGAAAGAGACTTAAAGCCAGCTTCATTCAGCTTTGCTTCCGCTTTTTGTCGCTCATTGCTTTTCTCTTGAAGCTTTCTTTTTTTTAGCTGTAGCTCTTTCGCTTGTTTTTCCAATTCCGCAAAGGTTTTTTCGACCGTATCCTTCTTCTCTAATTCCTTTTGAACCTGTTTAAGTTCTTTTTTTACTTGTTGATTTGTTTCTCTTTTTATTGCTTTTTCTAATTCTCTTTCCGCTTTAGCCATTGTTTTTATCTCATTCTCTTTTTCCTTCGCTGCTTCCATGTTAATGGATGGGAAAAGCTGCAACAGGACACAAATAACAAGAGAAGCAACTCCTGAAAAAACAAATTTCGGGGAGAGATAGCTTTTCTTCCGTTTTAATACAACTAATTGCTTCTGTTCCATTTCCGATATCGCCTGTTTTACAACTAACTGTTCTACAGCGCCATTACTCTGTAAATAGGCATAGGCAGTCGTTGCATAATCATCTGAAACGAACTGATTATATAGTTTTACAGCCTGTTTCTCAGTTGGCCATTTTCTCCATAATCGAAATAGAAAAAGAATGACACCGATACAAGCTGTTAGAAAAAGAATGGATGATAAAAACGGAAGCACAAAAAAATAGGCAATAACAGAAAGAAGGAGAAATACTCCTCCTAAAACCGCAAGTAAAAAACAGAACTCTTTTGCGATCATTTCTTTTGCTAGAGACGTTCTTACTGGTTTCACTAATTCCTTATATTGTTGGTGGTTTTCCATACGATTATCTACTTCCCTTTTGTCATATTCGCTCGCAATTTACGGACGCTAATTGTCAATGAAAGGGCAATAACTACACAATAACTAATGACATGTGCCGCCCATATAGGAAATTTTATCCCGGTCCATTCCTTTATTTGATCAGAAACGGTTGGTTCAAATATATCTGCTAGCACAATACCAGGATTAAACATCGCGCTAAAATAGACGGAAGGTACTTTTTTGGGTACAGAACTAGAATAGATATCTGCCATTTGAAATAGAATGAGCGATATAACGACCGTTCCACCGACAATAAATAGGGTAACACTGTAGGTTGTAACCATGCTGACAATCGTTTTGCGAATCAGCGTCGAAAATAAAACACCAAAGCTACCAATAACTAAGATTGTAAATAAGCTAAAGAAAAACACTTGCACTAGCTGTGTCGGGGAGATACCACCATATAGAAATACAAAGCTATATATTGGTAGACTCGCAAGGATTAATAAAACCAAATATGCAACAGAAGAAAGTAATTTTCCAATAATAATCGTAAAACTGCTTTGCGTTGTCGTTAACAAAATGCTTAATGTTTGCCTTTCTCGCTCACTACTAATTACTCCACCAGTAAGCCCTGGAGTAATAAATAACACTAAACCTAATTGAAAGAACGCCAAAAACATGAACATCATACGACTTTCCTGCGGTTTGAAAAAACCAACTGGGCTCGTTGTTCTTAGTACAAACATAAAAGCAACCATCAGCAAGGAGAGGGCAAGGAGATAAAACAGGATTCCAAGAAATGTTTTCCCTGAACGAAAGCGTAACTTTAATTCTTTATTTAATACAGGATTCATGAAGTAGGTTTTCAAGAGAATTCAACCTCCTTTGTAATTTCCATAAATACATCCTCTAAATTACTTTCCATTTCGGCGAAGCTAATGATCGGAATCTCCATATTAACTGCTGTTTTTAAAAGGCTCAACTGTTCCTCATCTCCGCCTTTAAACTGGAATTGAATCGTTTTAGCATTCTCCAAGACTTCCAATTTTGTAATTCGTGGGTTTTCTTCTAAAAATGCAATCGTTTTTGGCATATCCAGTGTTTTTACACTAATCATTTTTTCACTTTGCAATTGCTGCTGAATTGCTGATACCGTCCCTTGTGCGACTAGTTTCCCTTGATCCAAAATTCCAATAACATCACACATTTCTGCTAGCTCTGGCAAGATATGTGAAGAAATAAGAATGGTTTTCCCCATATTTTTTAGTTCTTTTAAAATCTCCCGCATTTCAATTCTGGCTCGAGGGTCCAAGCCAGAAGCAGGTTCATCTAGAATTAGAACAGCCGGATCATGAATTAAGCTTCTAGCAAGACAAAGTCTTTGTTTCATTCCTCTCGACAAAAGATCCACATAATCCTTTCGCTTATGAGAAAGATTTACTAACTCTAATAATTGTGGGATTAATTTTTCTCTTTTTGCTGCCGGAATCCCATAGCTAGCGCCATAGAAATCTAAATATTCTTCTGCTTTTAGCTGATCATAAACACCAAAGAAATCAGGCATATACCCTAATTGTTTTCTTACCTCTTTCGGCTGCTTAATGATATCCGCTCCATTAATAGTTGCCGTGCCAGAGGTAGGTGCTAATAAAGTAGCAAGAATGGAAAATGTCGTCGATTTACCTGCCCCATTTTGACCAACAAACCCAAACACACATCCTTCTTCAATCTGAAGTTCTAGCGGTTCAAGTGCTGTAAACTTTCCATACTTCTTGGAAAGACCTTTAATTTCTATCATTCTTTTATCTCTCCTTTAATCTTAACAGACGGCAGCTGAATATATGGATCTCCATTCGTTGCTTTTACTACCTTCATATTGATTATTTTATTTTCATCTAGATAAGCAGAAACTTTATCTTCATCTACTTTAAAAAGGCTAGTTATTTTTTCATAAGAATCTGTTTCTTTATTATAAATATTGTATGTGACACCTGGATTACCATTTGGCTGAACAGTTAATGAATCAAACGATAGCGATTTTATATCATACGATTTAGGAATTTGAAGTGTATATAAATACTCGCCATCCTCTAATGAAATATCATTATTTTGGTAGTTCTCACTATAAATGGCTCCTTCGATAACGGTTAATTTTTGTTCCATATTTCCTTCATTTATCGTAAATGCTCCTGGAAAATGATTGGTTAAAATAATCGGCTCCATGATTAAATTAGTGCTATTTTTCGTTTCCTTTTCGCTAGCAATCCCAACATTCACGATATCTTCATTCGTAATCGCAACTAACATCGAATCTCCAGTAGATATGTTATTAAAGTAGTAATCCGTACTTAATACCATGCTTTCCGCCACTAATTCTCTAAACTCCTTTAAATCATGGCCATTATAATCGTAAATATAATAACCATAGCCATTTCCACTTGGTCTAGAAAAGTATTTATTGCTATGTGTGACTTGAACATTTTTTGTTTCACCAGATTTAATAGAACCTAGCTCGATTTTTTCATTACCTGACCAGATAAAGACTTTTGAAAAATCAAATGGATACAGATTCGTTATCGTTCCTGAAATATCTTTTTCTGTTACAGCAAAATCATGGCTAAATCCACCTTCCATTGGCATAGAGGTTTTTCCATACATGGTACGGCTAGACCAATATTCTACTTCTGGAAAAATGATTTCACTACTTTTCACTTTTTCATTTTTAATAGCCTTAACTTGCAGCTCTCCATATCCTAAATAAGGAAAAGGAGTATATGTATCTTGATCAAAGGTTAAAGCAAAATCACCGGATTTATTCGATAAAAGGGTTGTTGCTTGGTAGCCAGATAAATAATTATTGCTATATTGGTAGATACCCATTTCATTCAACTGCGGATTTTTTATTTTATCTTTTGCCCCAGTAATAAACATTCCTAATGATAAAAGAATCGAAAAACACGGAATAATCCACCAAGCATGCTCTCTTTTATCGTATTTTCTTAGTATAAAATACAATATTGGCACAATAACTAATAAATAACCTGCCAGTATTATTAATAAAAGACCAGTTGTAATCGTAGAGCTTTTAAAATACTCATTTGATTCGACAAATTGATAGTACAGATTACTTAAAGGATTCCCACTATATTGGTAATTTGCCGTTATCCGTGTATTCTCTGTTTGCAATAGATTTTCCATCCAACTATTAAAGTCTTGCCAATTCAGTAAGGTAGAATCACTAAGTGAAAAAGAGGTTTGAATAATTTTCCCTTCCCCAAGATTTTTTTTCGCAACCAGTGGATGCTCATTATGTATCGTTATGGCGTCAGAACTGTCTGTTAGAGAAGACCGAAAAGCAGTTATCTTTTCCTGTTCTTTCGTTTTTGTATCAATTCCAGACAATGGAATCTCTTCCTCATTTCCAAAAGCCAATGGCATTAGTGATTCTAAATTGCCATATGCTTGCTTTCCATTTGTCGTTGCACCGGTAATTAAGATTCCTCCTTTTTCTATCCATTTCTTAATCGCCAGTTGCTGTTCTTCTGATAATTCTGTTAATGAGAATTGATCGACCATTAAATAGCTTAGCGTTTCAAGGCCTAATGCTTGATCTGGTATATCTTCTTTAAGTAGCTCTGTCGTAAAAATGGAACTGCTTGAAAGCTTTCGCAAATTTTTAAATTTGTCATACTGATCGGTAAGAATGCCTAAAGTCTGATCTGAAATTAAGGTAAGCCTTAGTTCTTTAACACCAGTAAAACTTACTTCCTCGCCTTTTTGCCAGCTATCTCGATATAATTTCATTTTATTACTAGTATAGTTAGAATCCGAAGAAATCCCTGGTATTGTTACGGTATACGTTTTCTTGCTGTTTGCTGGTATGTCGACAGGTACTAATGTTTGTCCACCGATATCATAACTAGGAGAATAAGGAATAAGTAAGTCACCTTTGAAATCCTTCTCTTTATTCTCAATCGTGACCTTTAGCATAAATCCTTTGCCATCCATTACTTTGCCATCCAAGCCAGCTTCTGTTGTAATTTTTATGCCGGATGTACTTGCTGCATTTGCTTCTTTCACAATAAAAGTGGTGGCCAAAAATAAAATAAAGCAGATGATTAAAACTTTTTTGACTTTTCGCAAACTGTGTTTCCCCCATTTTTTATTTTTTCATTCTATTTAATAGACGATTGGTAATAGTTTTCACCCTACACCAAATTAGAAAAAATTTCATAATGTAATTTTACAATATACTATACTTTTTATACATATTTTTTGTAAAATTTTTCTTCTTTCGTTATTAGACGAAGGAAATGGTCGAAAGGTTTTATATGCCAGAAACTATTTATTAGTATTTTCGAATAACCAAAAACTCCTGTTTGTGAAAGTTAACAGGAGTTTTAGTATATATCCGTTATTGATTTGGTTACTTTTCGGACGAATTGATAGCAAAAGCATCCTTATAATCAAACAAAAATCTAATTTATATGTCATCTAGCCATTATATCAGCCAATCTTGCTCTTTTTACAGCCAAACCAAAAACTAATGAATATGAAATAAAATTAGAATACTTGCTGGAATCGCAATTAAAAGCGCGCCGATTATTTTCATGCGCATGCCTGATAAACTATTTAGAAATAGATTTTCTTCTTCTAAAGTAAGCAGATTTCCCCAGTCTGCTTCCTCCATTTTTTTAGCTGGTAAGGAGTCTCCAAGTTGAACATAGGCATGATGTTCTACAAGATGTCCTTTTATCATTAAGGCAATTCCTCCAATAAGAACAAGTAAAACAACGCATTGAATAATCATACGTTTTCCCTCCGAAAAATAAAGTAATATGCTACTTTTTATTATTCTACTTATCCTAATTTTTATTACGCCTTTGCAAATATTTAACAATCAAAAAAACACCCAATAAATAAATGCCGCAAAGTTTCCTTTGCGACATCTATGTAAATTCACTTTTTACTCTTCACTTTCTTCTACTAATGTTGAAAACAAGCCATATACATATCTTTCTGGATCAAAGCTTTGGAGATCATCCATTTTTTCTCCTAAACCAACAAATTTTACGGGAATATGCAACTCGTTGCGAATTGCAAGCACGATACCACCTTTAGCTGTGCCATCCAATTTAGTTAAGACAATCCCACTTACATTTGTTGTTTCTTTAAACGTTTTCGCCTGTACTAATGCATTTTGTCCAGTTGTCGCATCTAGCACGAGTAGAACTTCATGGGGAGCACCTGGAACCTCTCTCTCAATAACTCGTTTTACTTTCTCTAGCTCTTTCATTAGATTCACTTTGTTTTGCAATCTTCCAGCTGTATCACAAAGAAGAATATCTGCTTGACGAGATTTTGCAGCCTGTACTGCATCGAACATAACTGCTGCTGGATCAGAGCCTTCAGTATGCTTAATGACGTCCACTCCGACACGATCTCCCCACACCTCTAATTGTTCAATAGCTCCAGCGCGGAAAGTATCTCCTGCAGCAAGTAAAACCTTTTTGCCTTCTTCTTTGAACTTATGGGCAAGCTTACCGATTGTCGTTGTTTTTCCTACTCCATTGACACCTACAAAAAGAATCACCGTTAAGCCGTCTGCTTGCATATTAATTGTAGAAGATTCTTCTTCTCCGTTCTGATAAATAGCAACGAGCTTTTCTGAAATAACATCCTGGACTTCTTTTGGATCTTGGATGTTTTTTCGCTTGACTTCATTTTTCAATTCATCAATTAGCTCCAAAACTGTTTCAAAGCCAACATCTGCGCCAATTAATATTTCTTCCAGCTCTTCAAAGAAATCTTCGTCTACTTTACGATAACGAGAAACGAGATCATTGACTTTTTCGGAAAAATTATTTCTTGTTTTCGATAATCCTTCTTTAAACTTCTCGGTTACTGTACTCGTCTGCTGAGACATTTTTTCTTTTAACTTTTTAAAAAAACTCAATTATTATCCCTTCTTTCATTTAGGTTTTTTTTCATAAAGTTTATTGATATGCCCCGTGGTTATGTAAGTTTTCTTTCTATTAACGATTTAGGATTAAATTTCACAAGGCCAATTACTAAGCTATTCTGTAGGAGGAATTGGCCTTGGAAACTAAAAATTATTAACTAGAAGTATTAGTGTCTGCAAAAGGATTATGCATTAGCTACTAACTCATTCGTTTCACTTAAGCGTACCGAAACTAGCTTTGATACGCCAGATTCTTGCATCGTTACCCCATAAAGAACATCGGCTTCTTCCATTGTTCCTTTGCGATGGGTAATGACAATAAATTGGGTTTCATGGCTATATCGTTTTAAATACGAACTAAATCGAAATACATTTGCTTCATCCAATGCTGCTTCGACCTCATCCAAGATACAAAAAGGAACAGGTCTCACTTTCAGAATCGAGAATAATAAAGCAATAGCAGTTAGCGCTCTTTCTCCACCAGATAACAGACTTAAGTTCTGTAGCTTTTTCCCTGGTGGCTGGGCAACTATCTCTACTCCTGTGTTTAAGAGATCTTCTGGATTTGTTAAAACTAAATCTGCACTTCCTCCACCAAATAAGCTTTGAAAGACAGTTTCAAAATGCTCTTTTATGCCTTCAAATGTTTGTTCAAAGCGATTTTTCATTTCTTCATCCATTTCATCAATTACTTGATAAAGAGTATCTTTCGCTTCTTCTAAATCTGTTTTCTGCTCCAGAAGAAACTCATATCTTTCCGAAATTCGTTCATATTCCTCAATAGCACCAAGATTGACAGTGCCGAGCTCTTCCATCGCTAATTTAATAAGCTTCACCTTTTTACGCGCTTCCTCTACTTCTAACGTTAAAGGATAATCTAACTTTGCTCCTTCATACGTTAATAAGTATTCCTCACGTAAATTAGTTAATCGTGTATCTAGTTCTACATCTACACGGTTCAATTTTACTTCTTCATCTTTTAAAGCCTGGACGATACCTCTGTGAAGTCTGCGCTGCTCCTTCGTTTCAAGCTCCAGCTCTTCTAATCGCATTTGCTTTTGCAATCTTTCCTCTCTACGCAAAGAGATTAGCTGGATAGTTTCTTTCTTTTCATGCAGCTTTTGCTCTGCTGCTTCTTCTAGCGTCGCTTCTCCAGAATGCGAATTGCTCATTTCAGAAGAAAGCAAGCGAAGATCTTCACTGACAAGCTTCCATTTTTCTTCCGTTGCTTGATGTTCTTGCAAAATGGTCGCAAGCTTCTCTTTCTCATGTCTAAGCTTTTCTTTTTTTGCCGCAGACTGGATCCTTAGGTCGCTAATTGCATTTACTACCGATTCTTTGGAAACAGATTGTTTATTCTTTTGCTCTGTTAATAAGGCAATCTCTTTATCTAATTCAGTAAGTTTTTTATTCTGTTCTTCAAGCTCTTTTTGTAAATCCGTTCTTCTTTTTAGAAGAAGCTCTTGCTCTTGATTAGAATCTGCCTTATTCCGATCATATAGCGACAATTTATCATTCATGGCTCTTTCTTCAAATTCAACTTCTTTTAAATCATCTTTCCATGTTTGAATTTGGAAACGAAGATCCTCGACTTTTAATCGAGCTTCTTCCATGGTTGATTCTTCTGTTTGCAATGCCGCTTTTCCCTTTTTCAGCTGTTCCTCAAGCTTAAGAGATGTTTTGTCCATTTCAAAAATCTTTTTCTTCAGCTCTTCCAATTCACCTTTTCTGGTGATGATAGATGCTTGCTTTTGCTTGATTGCTCCCCCTGTCATGGAACCACCAGGATTAACAATTTCTCCGTCTAATGTAACAAAGCGGGAACGATACTGAAGGATTTTCGCCATTTCATTGGCACCCTTTAAGTCCTTGGTTATAACGACATTTCCAAGTAAACTGCGCATAATTTCGCGATATTGACTATCATAGTTAATCAAATCTGCCGCAATGCCAATAAACGCAGGATGACCTTGAATTAGCCTTAGTTGCGAATCGGAAAGGGATTTTCCTTTAATAACATTCATTGGTAAAAAAGTAGCTCGTCCATAACCGTTTTTCTTCAAATACGCAATTGCCTCGCGACCATTTTGTTCTGTTTCCACAACAATATGCTGCATCGAACCACCTAAAGCAATTTCCAAGCTCACACTATATTCCTTTGGCACTTGCATTAATTCTGCAACTGCTCCTCTAATGCCGTGCAAAGACTTGCCTCTTGCTTTAAGAACTTCCTTAACTCCTTGGAAAAATCCAGAATAATCGTCTTCCAATTCCTCCAACATTTCTTTTCTCGATTTTGCCTGCTGGGCAAACTGGTAGGATTGATAAAGAGACTTTTCCACTTGTTGAACTTTTGCCTCTATTCCCGCAAAATGACTTTGTTTTTCTTTCCAAGCTGTCGACCATCTCTCTAGTTCGTCAGAAAGCTCCTTAAGCTTTGCTGAAATACTTGTCTTTTTTTCCTGAATACGGACACGCTCATTTGTATAATTAACATTTTCCTCATCAAGCTGAGATGTTCTCTTTTCCTGATTCTCTAATTGCTGGTTAACCGAATTTAGTTCATTTTTAGATGCTGCTTGATTGCTTACTATGTCTATATAGTCACTTTTTAACATTTCAATTTTCTCTTCTAAATTCTCGTTAAAAAGGGCCAGATTTTTCTCGTTAACCTTTAATGTGTCTTCAATTTCCTTTGATTCTGCTTGTAATTCATAAACAAGCTTTTGTTGAGTTTCTTTTTGCGAAACGAGTGCTGCTACTCTTTCCTGTAACTCCACTTTACTTTTTTCAAGCTGATCGCGATTTTGTGTAGCATTCTTTTTTCTTTCTTTTAATACTTCTTTTCTACCTTCAAGCTTCTCTAGTTCCTCACTGACTAAAAGAAGTACTTGCTGTAGATCATCAATCGATTCATCAAGAGCTGCTACCTCGTTTTTCCCTTCCTCCATTTTTGCTTCTTTACTTTGGAGCAAAGAGGATAACTTTAACTCTTCTTGTTTATAGGCCTCTAGCTGCTTGGAGATTGCTTCAAATCGCTCATGTGCCTCTTCAATATCATGAACCATTAAGGCTACCTCAATTGATTCAAGATTTTCTCGATGATGCAAATATTCTTTTGCCATGGAGCTTTGAATTTTTAATGGCTCCACCTGACTCTCTAATTCGTGTAATATATCATTTACACGATTAAGGTTATCTTGTGTTTCAACAAGCTTCCCTTCTGCTTTTTTCTTACGTGTTTTGTATTTTAATACACCTGCGGCTTCTTCAAATATAGACCTGCGATCCTCTGCCTTACTATTTAAAATTTCCTCGACTTTCCCTTGACTAATGATAGAAAAAGCCTCTCTTCCCAGTCCAGAATCCATAAATAAATCAACAATATCTTTTAAGCGACATGATTGTTTATTAATTAAAAAGTCACTTTCTCCTGAACGATAAACACGTCTTGTTACACTTACTTCATGATAATCCAATGGAAGAAAATGATCCTCATTCTCTAACGTTAATGTTACTTCCGCAAAGTTAACTGCTTTTCGTGAGTCACTCCCTGAAAAAATAACATCCTCCATCTTACTTCCACGCAAGGATTTAGCTGACTGCTCGCCAAGAACCCAGCGAATTGCATCGGTAATATTACTTTTCCCACTTCCGTTGGGGCCAACCACTGCCGTTACACCAGGCACAAAATCGACTGAAATTCGATCTGCAAATGACTTAAATCCGATAATATCCAACCGTTTTAAGAACATACCCTCACCCCGATTCCTTCTTGTTTCTCTAGTTGCATTAATCGTCTATGCGTAATATCAAACACTTTATTTTTCACTTTCCGCCTTTAACATCAATAATGATTTTTGCGCTGCCTGCTGCTCCGCTTCTTTCTTCGAGCGTCCCATACCAGTACCAAGCTCACGATTATTTAAAAACACTTGGGAAATAAACTCCCTATTATGAGCTGGTCCCTTTTCAAGAAGTATTTTATACTCGATTGTACCAACAGCATCTCTTTGAACATATTCTTGCAGTTGACTTTTAAAATCCATCACATGAGAAAAAGCACCGTTATTAATTTTCGGAAAAATTACTTCCTCTAAAAATACTACCACTGAATCTAATCCTTGATCTAAGTAAAGAGCACCAACAAACGCTTCAAATACATCTGCAAGTAACGCTGGTCTCGTTCTTCCCCCAGTCATTTCCTCGCCCTTACCTAATAGCACATAGTTGCCAAAGGAAAGTTCATTAGCAAATGAAACTAGCGATGGTTCACAAACAATTGCTGCACGCAATTTGGTTAGTTCCCCTTCACTCATCATTGGGAATTTCTTAAAGAGAAATTTAGAAACCGTCAATTCTAACACGGCATCACCAAGAAATTCTAATCTTTCATTGTCTTCATGTGGTTTTCTTCGATGCTCATTCACATATGATGAATGGGTAAAAGCCTGCTTCAATAGTTTTTCATCTGTAAAATGAATCCCTATTTTATCTTGTAGTTCCTTCATTTTTTTTTCATTTGGTCGAACGGTTCTTTTGTCTTTTCGATTGCCTCGCATTTTGCCTCCACCTTAGCACTAAGTTTACAATTCATTTCAAGTTTAAGTAAAAAAGATAAAAAACGCAAAGAAACTTGGAAAGTTTTTTCTCTCCAAGCCTTTTCTATGACAGAAATCAGGCTACCACTAGGGAAATAACCCCCTTCACATAAGAAAAACTATTTTATCCATTTTATCCGCTTATTAAAATACGTTTGAACAGCTAAAAACTAGTCTGTTCCATTTAACTTGAACATACCTTTATATTATAGGCATTTAGTTATTAGTATACATCAAACAAACGGAGATTGTCATCTATTCTTAGGGGTAAAAAACCCTACAGTAGTTGTTTTTTGCTGATAATCTACTATACAAAATTAAAAGCCCCGTGGTTAGCGGAGCTTTTAAACATTGACTAGCGATTACTTATGTAATTCACAGCATCACCAACTGTAGAAATCTTTTCAGCATCGTCGTCAGAAATTTCCATATCGAACTCATCTTCTAATTCCATAACAAGTTCAACTACATCAAGAGAATCAGCGCCTAAATCATCTTTGAAAGAAGCTTCTAGAGTTACCTCAGATTCTTCTACGCCAAGACGATCTACAACGATTTTTGTTACACGCTCTAATACATCTGCCATTTATTTCACCTCCCCTCAAATGCATTATAGAGTATTTTAACGAAATAATAAATGAGAACTTTTTTAACTTTCGCTGTTCCTTTTATCTGCTAGCGTTCTCCTATTATTTACGACTAGTTTTTCCCATAGTAAAGGAAAAATTACATATACATGCCACCATCAATATGCAATGTTTGGCCAGTGATATAGCTGCTGTCTTCAGAGGCTAAAAACACAACTGCATTCGCAATATCTTCAGGTCGACCAAATTGACCGAGTGGAATTTGGGTAAGCATGCTATTTTTCACTTCTTCTGTTAGCTTATCCGTCATATCTGTCGTTATAAATCCAGGTGCAACTGCATTAACGGTAATATTTCGTTGTGCAAGCTCTTTGGCAGTCGTTTTTGTAAATCCAATAACACCTGCTTTAGCTGCAACATAATTGGCTTGTCCAGGATTCCCTGTTACCCCAACAATGGAAGTAATGTTAATAATTCTTCCTTTTCTTTGCTTCATCATTGGTCTTGTTACGGCTTTTGTACAAAGGAAAACACCTTTAAGATTTGTATTAATAACATCATCCCATTCAGAATCTTTCATACGCATTAATAAATTATCCCTTGTAATCCCCGCATTATTGACTAAAATATCAATGCTGCCAAACGCTTCTAAAGCCTCTTTCATCATCGCATTCACAGAATCACCATCGGATACATCACATTGAATACTAATTGCTTTTCTGCCTAGAGCTTCAATTTCCTTAACGACTTCATTGGCACGATCGACACTTCCTGCATAGTTAACAACAATGTCTGCACCTTGCTTCGCTAACTCAATCGCAATGGATCTCCCAATTCCTCGAGATGCTCCAGTGACAACAGCAACTTTACCAGCTAATTTCACTTACATATCCCCCTTTAGTTCTTCAGCAACCTTCTTACTTGTTTCGATATCATTAACAGCATATACTTTCGCTTTGCGATCAATCTTTTTAATTAAACCTGAAAGGACTTTACCAGGACCGATTTCAATAAAAGTATCTACTCCTAAATCAAGCATTTTACGAACAGAATCCTCCCATAATACAGAAGAATACAATTGTTCTACAAGCTTTGTTTTTATTTCTTCCTGATCATGAATTGGCTCTGCCGTTACATTGGCGATAACAGGAATTTCCGCATCTTTTAATGTTAATTCATCCAATACCGCAGCAAATTTTTCCGCCGCTGGCTTCATTAAGGCTGAATGGAAAGGACCACTTACTTCTAGTGGAATTGCACGCTTTGCTCCTGCTTCCTTTGCTTTTTCTCCGGCTAATTCAACCCCTTTTGTGGAACCTGAGATTACAATTTGACCAGGACAGTTAAGGTTTGCTAGCTGTACAGAATCACCAGCATCAGAAACTTTTCTTGTCACAACAGTCAATTGCTCTCTGTCTAAGCCAAGCACTGCTGCCATCGCACCTTCACCTGCTGGAACTGCTTCTTGCATATATTCGCCGCGCTTACGAACTGCATATACCGCATCTTCAAAAGACAGCACCCCTGCTGCCACTAACGCAGAATATTCACCTAAGCTATGTCCTGCTACATAATCAGCTTCTATATGAAACTGTTTGAAATGCTCATATATTGCCATACTCGTTGTAAGCAATGCTGGCTGTGTATTATGCGTTAGCGTAAGCTCTTCTTTTGGTCCTTCAAAAATTAATTGCGATAAATCAACGTTTAATTTTTGATTAGCTACTTTAAATAAATTTGCTGCCGGTTCAAATTGTTCAAATAAATCTTTTCCCATTCCCACTCCTTGGGAGCCTTGTCCTGGAAAAACAAAAGCAATTTTAGCCATTTATTTCTACTCTCCTTCTTCTTCCTATTCGAGACCTGTGTTTACGTTGCTTCTATATAATTTACGCTTCATGCTCCATCGCATCCTTGATTTGATCTACTACACCAGATTGCACAAACTCTCTTGTTTGTCTGATTGCACTGAAGATTGCTTGGCTGTCAGATGAACCATGTGCTTTGATTACTGGAGCATTTAAGCCAAATAAAGCAGCTCCCCCATACTCCGAATAATCCAATTTGTTTTTTATTTGTTTTAAATTCGGCTTTAATACAGCTGCAGCCATTTTTGAAGTAAAACTGCTCATTAACTCTGTCTTAATCATTTTAAACATCGACATCGCTGTACCTTCTACTGTTTTTAAAATCATATTTCCTGTAAATCCGTCTGTAACAGCAACATCACATACTCCATCAAGCAAATCACGTGCTTCCATATTTCCGATGAAATGGATATTAGTATTTTGGAGAAGGTCAAAGGTTTTCTTTGTTAATTCATTGCCCTTTTTTTCTTCTGTACCAATATTCAATAAGCCAACTCTTGGTTTTGAAATTCCTCTAACCTTTTCTGAATAGATGCTTCCCATCATTGCATACTGAACTAAGTTTTCTGGTTTGGCGTCTACATTTGCACCAACATCTAATAACAGAAATCCTTCCCCACCAATAGTCGGTAAAGTTGGAGCAAGTGCTGGTCGATCTATGCCTTCCATTCTACCGACTACAAATAATCCAGTTGCCATTAGCGCACCTGTATTACCTGCAGAGATAAATGCGTCTGCTCTATTTTCCTTTACTTCTGTTGCACCAAGAACCATACTCGCTGTTTTTTTTCTGCGTACTGCTCTTACTGGTTCGTCTGTTGCTAAAATTTGCTCTTCTGTATGTAAAATATGGATTCTTTCTTTATTGGTAAGAAAAGATTGAATTTGCTTTTCATCTCCAACAAGAAGTATTTCTAAATCTGAAAAAGCTTCAATTGCTTTTTGAGCACCAATTACTATTTCTTTTGGGGCATTGTCTCCGCCCATTGCATCGATTGCAATTTTCATCATAACGATTGCTCCTTTATTTTTTAGCACGGTACATATCAAATTCACCTTTAAAAACTAGCTCCGTGTTCACGTAACTATTAACTTCTACCGTTGTTCTTCCCGTTATACTATCTATATGACTTACTTTTGCTTTTGCAATAATTCGTTCACCTAAATTTACTGATCTTGTAAAATGAATATTGGCTTTAGCTGTAAGTGCAAGTTCATCGTTTATTACAGCAACAGCAAGAGAATTAGCTTGTGCAAAGAGATGATGTCCCCTTGCTATTCCATTCCTTGTAAAGACATGTTCTTGTTGTACCTCAAAGATAGATATAGCTGAATGATCTAATTCCATATCGATTATTTCGCCAATTACTTCTTCAATCGGCAATGCTTTCACTTCATCTTCCAGTGATTTTTTTGCCACATTTTTAATTCGCTCTCTAAGCTCTGGAATGGATAATTCTAACCGATCTAATCTTATCGTCTGTACACTAACAGAGAATTTTTCCGCTAATTCCTCGTCTGTAATAAAAGGTGTTTCTTTAATTGTCTCCACTAACAGCTGTTGCCGTTCTCGCTTGTTTCTCTTCATTTATTAACACCACCGCACTATTAAGACTAGGTACTAATAGTAGTATATAATTTATGAAGTTGGAATGCAAGCCGAAGTTTTGGTGCCAAATTGCTAGTGGAGATTTTGGAAATGCCACTCTCTCATAATCCCGAAGTATGCCCGTTGATTTCCACTTAAGTCTACTGAGAGTTTGAATTAGAATTTGTAAGACTATCCCATCAAATTGCTAGTTATTTACTGGGAAATATTGTTCTGCTAATCTAGTTTTTCGCCGTTTAAGACACCTGTTTCTTTCAAAGTATCTCTTAGTGCTTTATAGTTGTCATTTTGCCAAAATGCAACAGATTCAATTAAGATGGTTGCGTCATTTCTAGCTGTTTCTAGGATGCGATAATCGTGCACCATATCTCCCATTTTAAATTCTGGCAGTCCGCTTTGTTTTTTCCCAAAGAAATCGCCTGGTCCTCTTAATTCTAAGTCCTTCTCACTTAACACGAAACCGTCGCCTGTTTCGGTCATGATTTTCATTCGTTCTTTTCCAACATCTGTTTTCGGATCTGCAATTAGGACACAATAGGACTGTGCATCTCCTCTTCCAACTCTCCCTCTAAGCTGATGCAATTGCGATAATCCGAACCGTTCTGCATCATACACGAGCATAAACGTCGCATTTGGAACGTTAACACCAACCTCAACAACCGTTGTACTTACAAGAACTTGAATATCATTTTGACTAAACTGTTTCATCATTTGATCCTTTTCATCTGCATGGAGCTTTCCGTGCATCAATCCAACCTTATATCTTCCGTGGAAAAATGTGGATAGC
This sequence comes from Bacillus sp. T2.9-1, assembly GCF_950097965.1. Taxonomy (NCBI): domain Bacteria; kingdom Bacillati; phylum Bacillota; class Bacilli; order Caryophanales; family Bacillaceae; genus Bacillus; species Bacillus sp. T2.9-1. The sequence continues at coordinate 73,062 of NZ_CATNHG010000013.1, read as the reverse complement.
ATCGCATGAACATCTATGGCATTCTGGACATCTAGTTTCTCCGATTCCTCGATTAATGGACAAATTACATAGGCTTGTCTTCCTTGCTGAAGCTCTTTCTCCATAAACTGCAAAATTCTTGTTAACATATCATGCTTTACCCAATATGTTTCAATATTTTTGCGCCCTGCAGGCATTTCATCAATAATACTGACATCCATTTCTCCAAATACAGTAATGGCAAGAGTTCTTGGAATGGGGGTTGCTGTCATAAACAAAACGTCTGGATTTTCGCCCTTTTCTCGGAGTATTCTTCTTTGCTCCACGCCAAAACGGTGCTGCTCATCTGTGATAACTAGCCCTAATGATTGAAATTCAACATCATCTTGAATTAGTGCATGTGTACCTATTAAAATATCGATCTTTCCCTCTTTTAATTGGGAAAGCAACTCTTTTCTCTTTTTTCCTTTAACAGAGCTTGTTAACAATCCGCATGTTACCCCGAAAGCAGAAAAGATTTGATGAAGAGAATCTGCATGCTGCTCTGCAAGAATTTCCGTCGGCGCCATTAATGCACCCTGATGACCAGAAAGAATAGATGCATATAAAACGATGGCAGCAACAATTGTTTTTCCCGATCCTACATCTCCTTGCAAGAGGCGGTTCATTCGCACCTCTGCTTTCATATCTGTTAAAATTTCGTTTACGACTCTTTTTTGAGCATTTGTTAACGGAAAAGGAAGAGCTTCTATAAACGTTGTTAGTTTCTCAAGAGAATAACGCTGACTTTTTCCGCCTGAATGCTCTCTTTCGTATTTTCTTAATGCACTCATTTTTAATTGGAATAAGAGAAATTCCTCATATACAAACCTTCTTCTTGCTTGGGTTAGGTCTTCCCGTTTTTCAGGAAAATGGATAATTTGCAATGCTTCCTTCCTTGGAAGAAGCCGATATTTTGTTAGCATCGAAGTGGGAAAGTTTTCTTCGATTAGATGGGCATATTGACTTAGGGCAGACGAAATATATTTCCGTAAATTTTTGACGGTCATATTCCCCTTAACCGCATAAACTGGTTCAAATAAATGCCCTTTTTGGTTACTGCCAATTTGCAAATGATTTGCCGTTATTGTTTGGCGATGCTGATCCCATTTTCCTGTTACGGTAATCAATTCTTGGACAGCTAATTTGCTTTTCAAATAGGGTTGATTAAAGAATACGACCGTAATTAAATAATGTTCTACCAATAGTTTTATCGTTAATCTCGATTTCTTTCTTCCATAAAAAATAAGGGACGGTTCACTATGAACCTTCCCTTCCACCGTCACTTTTTCTTCATGCTTGATTTCTTCGAGGTTTTTCAGACGATAATCCTCATAGCGATAAGGAAAATATTCTAGCAAATCATTAATTGTATGAATATTCATTTCTTCTAATTGTTTTTTTGTTCCAGGTCCGACGCCCTTTATCTGTTCAACGGATTGCTGTAAAGACTCATTCACTTGTTAGCGGCAGCTGTGCTACCAAAGATTTCAGCTTCCAGTCTGCGACCAGTTGGTGTTGCTGCCAACCCTCCCCGTGCTGTTTCTTTCAGTGCTGTCGGCATTGCCTGACCAATTCGGTACATACTATCAATTACTTCATCACAAGGAATGCGGCTTTTAATACCTGCAAGCGCCATATCCGCTGCAATCATCGCATTCGCGGCACCCATTGCATTTCGCTTTACACAAGGAACTTCCACTAAACCAGCCACTGGATCACAAACTAAACCAAGCATATTCTTTAACGTAATAGCCATCGCATGTGCTGATTGTTCTGGGGTTCCCCCCGCCATTTCTACAATTGCGGCAGCAGCCATTCCAGCAGCAGAACCAACTTCTGCCTGACATCCGCCTGCTGCACCAGAAATGGATGCGTTATTTGCTACTACAAATCCAAAAGCTCCAGAAGTAAAAAGAAATGAAATCATCTGCTCTCTTGTTGGATTCAGCTTATTTTGCACGGCAAATAATGTCCCAGGCACAACACCTGCAGAACCAGCTGTTGGAGTTGCACAAATCATTCCCATGGCAGCATTTACTTCATTTGTTGCAACAGCTTTACTTACTGCGTCTAAAATAATTTCTCCAGACAGAAATTGGCCTTTTTTAATATAGTTTTGGAGCAACACAGCATCTCCACCAGTTAATCCTGAATGAGAAACCACTCCATTTAATCCTCTTTCGACCGCTTGCTCCATAACCTGAAGATTTGTTTCCATCTGGGATACAATTTCTTCTCTTGTTTTTCCAGTTACTTTCATTTCTTGTTCTATCATCATTTCGGAAATCGGTAAATTTCTAGTTGTTGCTATCTCTACCAATTCTGCTACGTTACGAAACATATTTACCCCTCCCTCTTTATTCCACAATCGTTGTGACTTTTTCAATCGAATCCAATTGTTCAAGTTCTCTTAATATCGATTCTTCTATATTTTGGTCGACTTCAATTGTCATCAAAGCCAATTTCCCTTTTTCTTTACGGCTAACTTCCATATGTCCAATATTTATTTCATATTTAGCCAATACATTTGCAACCTTTGCAATTGCTCCGAAGCGATCATTATGGACAACCAATATCGCAGGATGATGCCCAGAAAGCTTTAACTGAAAACCATTAAGCTCCGTAATTTCAATTTTTCCACCGCCAATCGAAATGCCAACTAGCTCCATTTCTCCATGTTCGTCTCCTAGATGAATTTTAGCTGTATTCGGATGCTCTGGGATGGCTTCTTCTATATGAAATGCTACCTGTATTCCATGCTGTTCTGCAATTTCTAATGATTCTTTAATGCGTTCATCAAATGTATCAAAATCAAGAATTCCGCCAATGATAGCTACATCTGTACCATGCCCTTTATACGTTTCAGCAAATGAACCGTATAAATGAATATTTACCCATTTCGGTTCTCTTTCAAAAAGATTTCGCGCCACTCTTCCAATCCTTGCTGCGCCAGCTGTATGAGAACTGGACGGACCAATCATGACCGGACCAATAATATCAAAAACACTTTTATATTTCATGGATTTTATCTCCCCTTAAATGCCCTAAAATCATTTTCAGTAATATGCTGTTTCAATTCATTACACTATATAATATCATACTATATTAATATATGGTTCTAATTCTTATCGTTCTCTTTATTTTGATGAATGGGACGGTAAAGGCTTTATATATATTGATTGATATGAAAAGTTAATATAGCTGGGATTTGTTTGCTTTGGGGATTATAGGGAGGAATTTCTCTGTTACTTTAAGAGGCTTTTTCTTCCTTGCTCGGGCTTAGTTGACCGCCTCTCTGTTATCTTAAGGTGCTTTTTCTGCACTGCTTGAGCTCTGAGACCGATTCTCTGTTACCTTTTCGTTCAACTACTCCCCTTCAAAGTAACAGATACCTTCTCAAGCGCTCTTCTTCAAACAAAATTACCAATCCATCCCGACCATTCTACCTCCAAAAATAAACAAAAAAGGGCATACCTCTCCTAAGGCACACCCTTTTTTAGCTAATGATTATTCGATTGAAAAGATGAAGGAATATAGTGGCTGTTTTCCGTCATGAACTTCTACTTCCACATCTTCATAATTTTCTTCGATAAAGGATACAAGCGTTTCAACCTCTTCTTGCGTCGCTTCTTCTCCCTTAATTACCGTTACAATTTCTGATTCGTCATCAATCATGGACTTTAAGAGCTCCATTGCAGATTCTGTTTTATCCTTGCTTTTTACAACAATTTTACCTTCTGCAAGTCCCATAAAGTCGCCTGTTTCAATTTCAAGGCCATCAATACTAGTATCTCTGACTGCATACGTAATCTGGCCTGTTTTAACATGCTCAAGTGCAGCTTTCATATTTTTTTCATTTGATTCTAAATCAGTAGAAGGATTGAAAGCTAACAATGCTGACATTCCTTGAGGAACCGTTTTAGAAGAAATGACAACAACATCCTGTTCCAATACTTCCGCTGCTTGTTCTGCTGCCATAATAATATTTTTATTATTTGGTAAAATAAAGACCTTTTTCGCATTTATATGGTTTACAGCATTGACAATATCTTCCGTACTTGGATTCATCGTTTGGCCGCCCTCAATTACATAGTGAGCGCCAATGCTTCTGAAAAGATCTGCGATTCCGCTTCCCATTGAAACTGTTACAATTCCATACTCTTTTTGTTCTTCTGCAGAAGGTGCTGTTGGTTCTTCTACTCCTTCAGACCCATCCACTAAACTACTATGCTGTTCGCGCATGTTTTCAATTTTCATTTTTACTAAGTTACCGTATTTTTGACCAAATGTTAATACTTCACCAGGCTGATTAGAATGTATGTGAATTTTAACAATCTCATCATCTGCGATAACTAATAAAGAATCTCCATATTTGCTTAATGCTTGTCTAAAATCTTCTTCTGAAAAAGGTTTGTTTCCTAGTTTTTCCTGTTCTAAACGAACCATAAATTCCGTACAATAGCCAAATTCAATATCCTCTGTATTGATATAGCTGTGAACATTTTTATGATGCTCTGCATTTACCAATTCGTTCATTGAAACAACATTTTGTACAGCATCAGGAAGTTTTTCACCTTTTAACTCAGCTAAGAAGCCTTCATAGACAAATACTAATCCTTGCCCACCACTGTCTACTACACCTACTTCTTTTAAAACAGGTAATAGGTCAGGTGTTCTATTTAAAGATGCTTTTGCTTCTTTCACTGTATCTTCGACGATAGCAATAATATCATCATTCGTTTCTGCAGATTGAACCGCTTTCTTCGCGGCATCTTTCGCAACTGTTAGAATTGTTCCTTCTACAGGCTTCATTACTGCCTTATATGCTGTTTCCACACCAAATTGTAAAGCATCTGCAAATTCTTGACCAGTTATCGATTCCTTTTGCTCAATATGTTTGGAAAATCCACGAAATAATTGAGAAAGAATAACCCCTGAATTTCCTCTAGCTCCCATTAATAAACCTCTTGATAATGAGGTTCCAACTTTACCGATATGTGTTTGAATATTCTTTTGAACTTCCTTCGCACCAGAAGTCATCGATAAATTCATATTCGTCCCTGTATCTCCATCTGGCACTGGAAAAACATTTAACGCATCTACATATTTAGCATTAGAGGATAAATGGTTTGCACCTTGGATTACCATTTCGGCAAAACGCTTTCCTTCTAAAACTGTAATTGACACTGTGTTTCCTCCTCTACTACGGGTTCGTCACACGAACTCCCTGAACGTAAATATTAACCGAGTCAACGGCAAGTCCAACTGTCTTATTGAGTGTGTATTTTACTTTTGATTGAACATTGTGCGCAACCTCGGAGATTTTCGTTCCGTAACTTACAATGATATACATATCAATATGTACTTCTTCTTCCACTTTTCGAACGATTACACCACGTGTAAAGTTTTCTTTTCGCAAAATATCTGTTAGACCGTCTTTAATTTGACTCTTTGACGCCATTCCAACAATACCATAGCAGTCTATTGCTGCCCCACCTGCGATTGTAGCGATCACTTCTGTAGATATATCAATCTGTCCGAAATTCGTTTTTAGTTCAATGGACATGAGTTTTCCCCCTTTGGAATTGCTCCTTGACTACTGACATTTTACTATAACCACTACTTTTTTGAAAGCTATAGTTAAAAAGCTTATTAATATTATATAACAAAACAATACTTCTATTAAAGCATTGGCATAAATTCAGAAAAAAGTTACTAATTTTACTATTCCCATAAAGACTTGGAATAAACAACTTAGTTTTGATGTCAAGGAAATTTTCTTGAAAGCTTTTAATCCAACTATTGCATTCATTTAAGTTGTATGATAAATTATTAAGGTATCTGTAACGAGGATTATTTAGCAGACTATAAGTAAATTGCTATCTATGACTTTTCAAACTCATTTTAATGAGTTTCTGTAATAAGGAGGGAAATATACATGCCACGTAAATGTGTTATCACTGGAAGAAAAACAACTACAGGTAATGCTCGTTCCCATGCTATGAACGCTAACAAACGTACTTGGGGAGCTAACCTTCAAAAGGTTCGTATTTTAGTAGACGGTAAGCCTAAACGTGTTTGGGTATCTGCTAGAGCATTAAGATCTGGTAAAGTAGAACGCGTTTAATCAGATCGCAATAAAAAAGGACATGTCACATGTCCTTTTTTATTTTGTCTTTCTAACTCTAACCAACTCTAAAAGCTAAACCATATAAGTACAGTAAGTTTTCGATATTCTCCGCCCTATTCACGAAAGGTTGTCTTTACAAAAAAAATCCGCAGAATTTTTTGTTAGTCCTTCTTAAAGGTTCCTAACATTGCTCGGACAAGTCCCCCTAAAAATTTCGGCAATTTAATGGTATAAAATCTCATGAATACTGTCCCTCCTTAATCAATAAACATCCCTAGCACTTACATATCCTATTCAGATAAAACAAATTGGTACCATGATTAGTCAAATTTTAATCACAACTTCTTATTACCATTAATATGCCTTCATCAAAGGAAAAAGTACCAGTTTCTCGAATTAGTTCATTACTTATACATAATGTGCTGCTAGCAGGAAGGTTTCTCCTTACTAAAGGGTATTTAAAACCTTCTAAAGTTAGACCTACAATCTTTGTGCTATAAGGGAAAAATGAAATATACTTATACTCACTCATTCTGTCAATAGTATAGGCGCCCGCTTGGACAACCGCTACACTATTTTGTTTATCGATTATCTCCACTTTTATATTTTGATTGTCGATAGCACCTCTAAGTAATAGCTGGAGATTAGCTATTGTATGATCAAGTCTCCCACCCGTTGAACCGAATAGTCTAATAACAGTTGCTCCTTCTTTAATCGCCCATAGAAGTGCAAGCTCCATATCTGTTTCATCTTTTTCTGGTTTGAAGCGTTTAATAATCCCTGTTTTTTCTTCCATCTTGTGTAACTCTTCTTGTGAAATAGAATCAAAATCACCGAAAGCGGCATATATGGGGATAGATTTTTCCATCAAATACATAACGCCTCTATCGACTCCAATCCAACAAACATCTTTCGGGAATTTTTCTAAATCAGGAATATACTGCTTAGGACCACCGGCCATAATATGGACAATCATTGTTCTCCTCCTTTATTTTTCTTTCTATCTATTTCTATACAAAAATGCAGACTCTTTTATATAACCCTTTGTTTACTTTGCTTGTATGGCCAAACTGCCAATCAAACAATTCCTACAAATAGCTATAGAAAGAATCTGCTTTATCATGGACATAGAAAGTCCAGTTACCCTAGTATCTAGGTTTTCTATCTTTAATTTCTTGAAGGAAATCTTTATAATGCTCATAACGATATGCTGGAATTTCGTTGTTTTCCACAGCTTCTTTGACAGCGCATTTAGGTTCTGAAAGATGGAGGCAGCCTCTAAATTTACAGTCTTCGCTTACTTTTTCTATTTCAGGAAAACAATAATTTAAGTCTTCTGCTTCTATTTCAAGAAATTCAAGTGAGCTAAAGCCTGGTGTATCTGCGATAAGTCCATCACCAATGGAAATAAGCTCTACATGTCTTGTTGTATGCTTTCCTCTACCTAAACTTGAAGAGATTTCATTTGTCTTTAAGTCTAAATCTGGTCTAATTACATTTAATAAGGAAGACTTTCCTACACCTGATTGTCCGGCAAACACGGATATTTTATCTTTTAAATAGGGCAATAGCTGTTCTATCCCTGCTTCGGTTTCAGAAGAGGTTAAAATGACAGGATATCCAACAGCTTCGTATTGTGCTGCAAATTCCTTCATTTTTGCTACTTCATCGCTGCTTGCTAAATCCATTTTCGTTACACAGATTAGCGGATCAATTCTGTTGTATTCGATTAGCACAAGAAAACGATCTAATAATACTGTGCTAAACTCAGGCTCTACGCTTGAGAATACAAGAATCGCCTGATCTACATTTGCAATTGGCGGTCTTACCAGTTCATTTTTTCTATCTTTCACTTCTAATATATAACCATCTGTCTCGTTCTCCGCCTGAAAAACTACTTCGTCCCCTACTAAAGGGGTCACCTTATTTTTTCGGAAAACGCCTCTTCCTCGGCATTGTATTATTTGCCCTTCACTTAATACATAATAAAATCCACTTAATGCTTTAATGATTTTGCCTTTAGGCATACATATAACGCTCCTTACTACTTTTAGCCTCTTAAACCATTTTTATATATGTCTAAAAAGAAGCATTCCCTTTTACCAACATTTCAAACCAAGCTCAACTTATCCATTAGTCTGGGTAGGGAACTTCTTCATCAAGGATAACAACACTATCAATTTGCACACGATAGTACCCTTTTTGCCCTTCTGGAATCTGAAGATAGATTGTTTTTTTCGTATTTTCAGTGATCGTAAACGTTTCAGCAGGTTCTGTCATGCTATTATTAAAATCACCTATATAAATTCTTACTGTTTGTTCAACTGGCTTTCCATCAGGTGTCATTTCAGTTGGTTCATAAGGGATCGAAATTTCTTTCATTACTTCTTTCGGCTGTACTTCTTTCTTTCCTTTAGACAAGACAACGGAAATTTCCGCCCCTTTTTTCAAGTTCGTTCTAGGCTCTGGTGATTGTGAAATGACCAATCCTTTTTCTACTGAATCACTATATTCTTCAGTAAACGTTACCTTTAATCCAACATCGTCAACGTAATCATTTACTTCTTTTTTCGTATAATCTGTTAAATCTTTTATGCTAATTAGCTCTGCACCTTTACTGATAGTAAACTCGATGGATGTCTCCCCTGGAACTACTTCCTCATTTGGTTCAATACTTTGAGCTAAGATTGTTCCTGATGGTTCGTTCTCATCAAATTCTTCTACACTATCGACATCTTTAAACCCTTCTAATAGTTTAACAACATCTTCATAATTTCTACCGACATAATCACTTAAGACCACTGTCTCTTTTCCTAAGCTTTCGTAAACGGTAATTTCTGTCCCTTCTCTCCGGGCACTACCAGCACTTGGACTTGTTTTAATGACATGTCCTTTTTCGATATCCTCACTATTTAAGGTGATGGTGTCAGACACGACAAACCCTTTTTGTTCGAGCTCTGTCTTTGCTTCATCTACTTCTAGATTAGTTACATCTGGAACTTCAATATCTTCTGGTTCAAGCAAGTCTGGCAAGACAAATATCACTAAACCCATTAGTAATACTAATACAATAAATGTCGAAACAATAATTGCAGCTATTTTCTTACCTTTTTTCTTGTCTTTTTTCTTGGCTTTTTTCCCTTTCTTTTCTGGCTTCTTAGGCTTTTCTTCTACTTGCTGCTTCCCAGGTTCTTCTTTATCATATTTATGAACAATCGTTTCATCAAAATTTTTATACAAACCATCATTGGTAATGACAGGGATTGCTTTTGTTGCTTCATCATCAATTGGAATCGCAAACTTAGGTTCATCCATTCTTTCCAGATCAAGGGCAGTGCGCAAATCATCAGACATTTCTTCTGTACTATTATATCGATAAAAAGGATCCTTTGCGGTAGCTTTTAGCACGATATTTTCTACACTTTGTGGAATTCCTTCATTCCATCTTCTAACACTAGGTGTTTCAGACTGCAAATGCTTTAAGGCAATCGAAACCGCAGATTCTCCTGAAAAAGGAAGTCTTCCTGTTAATAATTCAAACATCACAATCCCAAGGGAATAGATATCAGACTTTTTATTCGCCATCCCGCCACGCGCCTGCTCTGGTGATAAATAATGAACAGAACCTAGCACAGAATTTGTTTGGGTAATACTTGTTGCACTTAATGCCATGGCAATTCCAAAATCGGTTACTTTTACATTCTCATCTTTATCTATTAAAATATTATGAGGTTTAATATCCCGATGAATAATATGGTTCTGATGGGCATGTGCGATTGCCGATGTAATTTGTTGCATAATTGCGATAACTGTCTTTACAGAAAGCGGTGAATTTTTATGTATATATTGTTTTAATGTATCGCCTTCCACATACTCCATTACAATATAATAGATGTCTCCTTCTTCCCCAACATCATAAATACTAACGATATTTGGATGAGCTAAGCTTGTTGCTGATTGTGCTTCCCGGTGAAATCGTTTAATGAATTCTTCATCATTGACATAATCAAGTCTTAGCATTTTGACTGCTACATCTCGATCAAGAATCATATCATGCGCAAGATAGACGTTTGCCATTCCACCTCCGCCAATCATATCTAATACCTTATAGCGACCACTTATTCTTTTCCCAATCATCATTGCTTGTCACCTGCTTGATGATCATCCTGATGCTCTAATATAATGACAGTGATATTATCTTCCCCACCATTTATATTAGCTGTTTCAATTAAAGTAGAAGCTTTTTCTTCAAGCGAATACTCTTTTTCAAGGACTTCTTTCATTTGTTGATCTGTTACTTTATTTGATAATCCATCGGAACAAATAAAAATAATGTCCCCTTCTTCAAATATAATCGTCATCACATCAATATCTAACTGGGCATCTGTTCCTAGTGCTCGTAATACGACATTTTTTCGCGGATGATGTTCAGCATCCTCTTTGGAAATTTGGCCCATACGAACTAATTCATTTACTAAGGAATGATCTTCTGTTATTTGCTTAAAGCCATCTTCATTATATAGATAGCATCTGCTGTCTCCCACATGTGCAATCGTCGAAAAATTCTCTGTACTGATGACACCAATAATGGTTGTCCCCATGCCTTCACATTCTGGATGGGTCGAAGCATAGTCGAAAACATATTGATTGACCTTTAATATATTGGATTTCAACCAGTTTTCTGCTTCATCTGCAGTTTGAATTTCTTCTACCATTGCCCAAAGCTCTGTCAATTTTTCAACAGTCAGAGAGCTTGCAACATCACCTGCACGGTGTCCGCCCATGCCATCTGCTACGATGGCAAGGCGTTGACCGCTTTTATTTCTAATAATTGCTCCACTATCCTCATTATGTTGTCTAACTTTCCCCTTATCAGTCATAAAAATTTGACTCAAAGGTGATCACCTCGTCTCTTCTTTTCTCTCCTTCGCACGAAGCTGTCCACATGCAGCATCGATATCTGAACCTTGCTCACGGCGAATTGTTACATTTACACCATGTTTCTTTAACGTTTTTTCAAATAAAAAGATTTGATCTTTCGGTGTTCTTACATAATCTCTTTCTGGTACATAGTTTACAGGAATTAAGTTAACATGGCACTTTATTCCTTTTACAAGCTCAGCTAGCTCTTCTGCATGCTCCACTTGATCATTTACATTGCCAAACAGACCATACTCAAAGCTTACTCGTCTTCCTGTTTTATCCACATAATAACGAATTGCTTCAATTAAATCAGGTAGTTTATAAGCGCGGTTGATCGGCATTAGTCTGCTTCTTAGCTCTGTATTTGGAGCATGTAGAGAAACAGCAAAGTTTATTTGCATATTTTGGTCTGCAAATTCATAAATTTTCGGGATAATACCACTAGTTGAAACAGTGATATGTCTTGCCCCAATATTTAACGCTTGTTCATGATTAATAATTTTTAAGAAACTTAACATACTAGCAAAGTTATCAAATGGTTCGCCAATTCCCATAATAACAACTGAACTTACACGCTCACCTAATTCATCTAATGCCTGTTGTACTTTTACGACTTGAGCAACGATTTCTCCTGCTTCTAAATTTCTTTTTAATCCACCTAATGTAGAAGCACAGAATGTACATCCGATTCTGCAGCCTACTTGTGTTGTTACACATACAGAATTGCCATATTCATGGCGCATTAAAACGGTTTCGATGGAATACCCATCATGTAATTCAAATAAAAACTTAATTGTTCCATCATTAGATGTTTGCTGAATAAGCGTGTTTAATGTTGTAATCGTAAAATTTTCTTGCAGCATTAGCCGTAGATTTTTTGATAAGTTAGACATATCTTCAAAAGAGGTTACTCTCTTTTTATATAGCCATTCAAAAATTTGGTCAGCACGAAATGCCTTTTCATTATGTTCTGTTAGCCAATCCTTTAATGCTTGTAATTCCATTGAGTAAATCGAGGGAATAGTTGGTTCTGCCTTTTGTCTTCTTCTTGATGATGTTTTTACTTGTTCCATCATTGCACCTTCTTTCTTAATGCTGCAATATAAAAGCCATCGGAGCCAAAATACTGCGGTAAAATCTGTAATTCGTTTCCATCTGTATATTGTTTAATGTCGGCCGGTAATCGTTCCCCTAAAGTTAAATCTCTTTCAAAATGGGAATTGTCCGCCAAAAATTTTTCTACCACTTCTTCATTCTCTGCTTTATCAATCGTACATGTACTATATACTAATAATCCACCTTTTTTTAAGAGGGAAGAGACAGAAGCTAATAAATCCAATTGAATTTTTTGCAAACGATCAACATCTGCTTCTGTTTTTGTATACTTCATATCCGGTTTTCTTCTCATTACGCCAAAACCTGAACATGGTGCATCAAGAAGAATACGGTCAAAGCTTTCTTTCTCAAGGCTGCTATCTAGCTTTCTTGAATCCATTGCCTTTGTTTCAATCGTTGATAAATCCAAACGTTCTGCATTTTGCTTAATAAGCTTTACTTTATGCTCATGAAGATCAATGGAAAGAACTTTTCCTTCCTTATTCATCTTCTCCGCAATATGTGTCGATTTACCACCAGGAGCGGCGCAAGCATCCAATACAGAATACGGCTTGTCTACATCTAGTGCATAAGCAACAATCATAGAGCTTTCATCTTGAATTGTTAACATTCCTTTTTCAAAAGCAGTTGAATGGGCTACATTTCCTTTTAATACCTTAATCCCTTCTGGAATTACCCCACTAGCTTCAACTTGGAATCCTTCTTCTGTTAAAAGGGATATGCATTCTGAGACAGAGATTTTTGTAGTATTTACCCTAGCTGTTTGCATTGGTGCTGTTAAATTAATTTCACACATCTTCTTCGCTTCTTCTAGCCCTAGCTGCTCCACCCATCTTTTTACAAGCCAGCGGGGATGACTTGTTTCAATAGCAAGTCGCTCTATTTCATCTTGAATTCCGCTAAAAGCTGGCAAGCCCTGTCTAAGGATATTCCGTAAAACAGCATTTACTAGGCCGCTAATTCCTTTATGACCCCTTTTTTTCGCAATTTCTACCGCTTCATTGATTGCAGCATGATCTGGAATGCGATCCAAATATATTATTTGATACAGTGTCATCTGCAGGAGAATATGCACCCAAGCTTCCATTTTCTTTCCTTTATTAATAAAAGGATGAAGATAAAATTCAAGCGTCATTTTTCGTTGAAGTGTCCCATATACGATTTCCGTTAGCAAACCAATATCCTTTGAGGGAATCTCATTTTTTTTAATCGTTGTATTTAATAATAGATTACTGTACGCTTGATTTTTTTGAATACTCTCCAAAATATCCAACGCTGCTTCCCGAACATTTTTTCTAGTTTTCTTCATTTGTTACTCCTAATACTTCATTTACTTGCATCTTGCTGCCAGCGCCGCGTAAAAATTGACCAATATCCATTTTCTTCTTCCCTGCTGGTTGCACTTCTGTTAATTGAATATAGGTGTCATTGCCCGTTGCTATAACTGGACCTTGATCTGTGATTTCTACAATTGTTCCAGGAGCCGCTTCTTCCGTTTTCGCTACTTTCTTTCCTGCCCATACTTTCATCACTTTCCCTTGATATAGGGTAAAGGCTACTGGCCATGGATTTAATCCACGAATTTTATTATAAACTTCTTCTCCAGAAGTCGACCAATCGATTTTCTCATCTGAACGTTTCAAATTCGGTGCAAACGTTGCCTCCTCGTCTTTTTGAGGAATAGGAATAATTTCTCCTGCTAACAGTTTAGGCAAAGTTTCAGCTAATAAATCACTTCCAACAACACTTAATTTATCATGAAGTGTTCCTACTGTATCTTCTTCTTCAATTTTCACTTCTGCAACGGAGATAATGTCACCAGCATCTAATTTCTCTGCCATATACATAATCGTAATACCCGTTTTCTCTTTTCCTTGTAAAATACTATAATGAATTGGGGCTCCGCCTCTTAATTCAGGAAGCAATGATGCATGAACATTTACACAACCGTATTTCGGTGCATCTAATAGCTCTTTTGGCAAAATTTGTCCAAACGCAGCAGTCACGATTATATCTGGATTTAGGGAAATAATTGTCTTTAACTCTTCTGATTGACGAATTTTTTCTGGTTGATATACAGGGATATTATGCTTTAGCGCTTCTACCTTTACTGGTGGCGGTGTTAGCACTTTTTTTCTGCCAACAGGACGATCAGGCTGGGTAACAACAGCAATCACATCATACTTTTCTTCTAATAATCTTTGTAATACAGGAACAGAGAAGTCTGGAGTTCCCATAAATACTACTTTAGTCATTTGCTTCCACTCCTTCTAGCTCATCTTCCTCTAGATAGCGAATTACTTTAGAAGTAAATAATACTCCATCTAAGTGATCCATTTCATGCAAAATCGCCCGTGCTAAATATTCTTCTGCTTCTATTATATATTTTTTTCCTTTTCTATTTTGAGCCTCTACTTTAATTGAAAACGGACGATCAACATCCCCGAATAATCCAGGAAAGCTTAAGCAGCCTTCTGGTCCGACTTGAGAGCCGTCTACTTCTAATAAAATAGGATTAATTAATTCCAGTGTACCCATTTCATCATCAATATCTACTACGGCTATGCGTTTTGCTATCCCGATTTGCGGTGCAGCAAGGCCGACACCATCAAATTCAATCATTGTATCATACATATCGTTTAGTAGCTTTGCTAATTTCTTATCAAATACTGTAACTTCCTCACATGGTGTTTCTAACACCGGATCTGGAAACATTACAATTTGTTTTACTGCCACATTATTTCCTCCAAACGTTTAGAGCGCAATTTCAGTTTAAATAATTTTTAACCGAAGACTATTTTCAAATTTATTGTTCCTTTTATCTAAATAAAGTTCGTACAAACAGCCTATGCAAAAACTCATTCCTTTTTGTATTTTATCAAACCCTGCTACTAAATAGCTATGTATTCCTTTTGGAAATTAATAAGTTCCTTCCTATTTTGGGCTAACAAAATAAAAACCCATGTCAGAAAAACTCAGGATAACTTTAACCATCCATCATTTTCGCTGTCATGAGCCTTGAACATTTTAACATATTACCATGCAAAAAGAAAGGAGCGGTTCCCCGCTACGTCCATTATAATTGCTAGTAAAACATTTACCCCTTTATCGCCAATCTTTCTGGGAAAAACAGATTATTAAGCTCTTTAATTTTCGCTAAGTCGCATTTTGGAACGCGCTCATATGTTAGAATACCGTTAATTTCTTGTTCGACATCTGTAAGTTGTGTATAGCAATAGCCCCATAGTCCTTTTGATTGGAAAATTGCTTCCATAATCTTGCGGTATTCTGTTATATAATCCTCTGCGTTCTCTACGGAAGTATAGCCCCAGCCGCTTTGATCACCCATTTTAAAAGCAATACCTCCGAATTCTGTTAACAGGATTGGTTCTCCTTTATGAGCGTGATTTGCTGCATACACATCCCATTTACTATGAGCATGGGTAAGTAAATTTTCAACGGTTGAAATAGACTCCTTGAAATATTGATATTTCTCCTTCTCCTCTGCATTTCCATGGCCGTAATTATGAATCGCACAAATGTCTGTAACGGTTGCTTCCCAGCCATCATTGGAGATTACAAGGCGTGTGCCATCAATGGCATGGAGCATATGATACATAGTTGTTGAAAAATGCTGCTGTGTTTTATCAGAATGAATATCTGGAATACCCCAGCTTTCATTAAGTGGCACCCAAGTGATAATAGACGGATGATTATAATCTCTCTCCACAATTTCCATCCATTCCTTCATTAATCTTGTTGCAGCTGTTTTTGTATAGATAGGTGCTGATGCGCATTCTCCCCATACTAGAAAACCTAATGTATCTGCATAATGCAAGAAGAGAGGATCTTCTGTTTTTTGATGCTTTCTACAGCCATTAAACCCCATTTCTTTAGCGAACTCGATATCTTTTTTAAAGTCTTCTGCTTTCGGCGCTGTTAAAAGTCCCTCTGGCCAATACCCTTGATCAAGAACCAGTTTTTGATAATATGGTTTATTATTTAAATAGACCATGCCCTTTTCCGTATGAACTTTACGATAGCCGAAATAGGAATCCACCCGATCTAAAACTGTTCCACTTTCATCACAAAGTTCAAGAGAAACATCAAATAAATTTGGATGCTCTGGTGACCAAGTGTAGCCATCATCATGAAAATTCGTACGGAAGATTTTATTTTGAATAATGTCTACTGCCCGTTTTTCAGCAATATTATTCATTTTCATTCGATCTTCTGCAATCAAAGTGTTCTTAAACATCATTTTGTAGTTTATATAATAAGTAGCTTTCGAAATATCTATTTCTTCATTTAAAGCAAAATCCATCCATACGACTCCACTATCAAGATCAGATGTAAATCGAACTTTTTCGATATGTTCTTTATTTACTTGTTCCACCCAAACCGTTTGCCAAATTCCTGTCGAATTCGTATACCAAATCGCCCGGGGCTCCTCTTCCCAGAATTGTTTGCCCCGCGGAATCGTTTCATCTTTTAAAGGATCATAGACCTTAACAGTAATAGTTTGATTTTCTTCTGCTAAATAATTGGAAATATCAAATGAAAACGAAGTATGCCCGCCTTCATGCTCTCCAACGAATTGTCCGTTCACATAGACCTTGCAATAATAGTCTACCGCCCCAAAATGCAAGATTGTTTTTTTGGCAGAATCATTAGAAATAACTACTTCTTTTTTATACCACACATATTCATGGACAGCTCTTTCTCCAATCCCACTTAATAGAGATTGGTAAACAAACGGAACTTGTATTTCTTTTTCAAATGTTTCTTTATTAAAATACTGCTTTTTTTCTCCAATATTGTCATCATCAAACTGAAATTGCCATGTTCCATTTAAGTTAATCCACTCATCACGCACAAACTGAGGGCGCGGGTACTCTTGTCTCGTCATCTTATACACTCCTATGATTATAATCTTCGAGTATTTACTTGTCTTACTCTCTCAACAGAAACTTTTGGTTTTCTATCGATTGTAAGCAAGCCATTTACTTCTTGTTGGACATCTGTTAGTTGTGTATAACAATAACCACATACATATTCTAAATCCTGAACTGCATGATGGATGTCTTCAAAACGTTTAAAAAACGCTTCTTCATCCTTCACTTGATTCCCATATCCCCAGCCTTCCTCTGTTTGAAAAGCAATTCCGCCAAATTCAGAAATAAGGATTGGCTGACCTTTATATGGGTAATTCTTTGCAAAGGCATAGAAACCTTTATTAAACTGGATGGAATTCGACATTAATTTTTCTTTATCTTCATATCTACTTGCAAGAAGCGCTCCAAATTCTTCATAGTCATGCAATGTGATAATATCGGAAACAGTATGTTCCCAACCGTCATTTGTGATTACAGGACGATTGCTATCATATGCTTTTGTTAAATGATAGATACTTTCTGTAAAAGCTTGTTGCTGTCTGTCATGATGGATATTACCAATACCCCATGATTCATTAAATGGAACCCATGTGATTACACTTGGATGGTTGTAATTTTGCTTTACAATTTCTAACCATTCATTGGTGAAATTCCGAACAGCTTTGTCACTAAACCCATACGTTGAACCAACCTCTAACCAGACAAGAAGACCTTTTTTATCCGCTAAATATAAAAATCTGCTGTCCTCTACTTTTTGGTGCTTCCGTACTCCGTTATAACCCAATTCTAATACTTTATCGATATCTTCTTCTAAAGCCGAAACACTTGGTGGAGTTAAATCCGATTCTTCCCAATAGCCTTGGTCTAAAATTAAGCGTTGATATAGCTCTCTATTATTCAGAAGGATTCTATTTCCTTCAATAGATATCTTACGCATTCCAAAATAGGATTGGACTTCATCCAGTAATACATCTTGATGGTACAATTTAAGAGTCAAATCATATAGATTAGGATTTTCTGGACTCCACACCTTCATTGTCCATGGATCCAGTCTTTCTAAAACACTTCCTTTAAGTATTGCTACATTATCAACTATATTTGCCGTTAATTCATTGATTACTTTGCCATTAAATTGGATTGTTGCTACTACTTTATATCCTTCTGCTGTAAGCGGGATGTCTTTTGTTTCTACTTCTATCGCTACTTTTTGCTCATCAAATAATGGTGTAATTTTAGCATGGTTTAAGTGAGCTTCATTTACATACTCCAACCAAACCGGTTTCCATATTCCCGTTGTTTGAACATACCAGCAGCCAAAATTTTCATCATGCCAGCGTTGTTTTCCTCTCGGTTGTGCACAATCCTTTGAATCTTTGACTTTAACAGTCAGTTTATTCTCGCCAGTTGTCACATAGTTAGCTATATCTACAGAAAAACCATGGTAACCTCCTTGATGAATTGTTACGAGATGACCATTTACATAGATAAACGCCTCATAATCTACTCCTTCAAAATGGACAATCGGATGCTTTTGTATATCATCGATTGTAATCGTTCTTTCATACCAAACCGTTTCGTGATGTTCTTGCTGATTAATCCCACTTGCTTTCGTTTCATAGGTGAACGGCACATTTATGGTTGTGCTCTTTGGAAAAGATGCATACCACTTCTCCTTCTCCCCTACTTTTTTATCATCAAAAGCAAATTTCCATTCTCCGTCTAGTGAAACCCATTCCGCTCTGTGGAATTGAGGATTTGGATGCCATTCATTCATTAATTTATACCTCCAACTTGTTCATTTCTTGTCCTATTTATTTTTCGTATAGATTTATTTTTTGCTAAAACTAAGATACCCGCCGACATACATAAAACTAGACTTATAATATCCATGATCGTATAAGATAGTGCCCCACATACGAATAGCCAAACTGCGACCTTTACATGGACTTGATCATCTATCATATATTTTTTTGCACAAACTAAATTAATTAACCCGAGACCGATTAACAAGGCACCAAACATCCCTATAAATATATAGATACTTCCTACATACGATTCCATTGCTTTCATATAAGCGAACTTAGAATCCTCTACAAGCTTTGCACCTTCTACCTTTTTTAATGTCCCATATAGCAAGATCGTAAAGAGACCATCAACAATTTGCCAAACACCCACAATTCTCACTAAATTTCTTTCTAACTTTCTATTCATTATCCTTTCACCCCTGCAGATAACGACATAGATTCCAAGAAATACTTTTGTGCGAATAGATATAAAATAAAGGTTGGAATAATCGCAAACAATGCACCTGCCATTAATAAAGTCGGTTGTGCTTGATACATTCCTTGCAATAATTGTAGACCTGGTGTAATTGGCATCTTTTCTATATCATTAAATACAATGGACGGCCATAAGAAGTCGTTCCATGATCCCGTAAAGGAGAATAAGGCAACAACCAAAAGTACTGGTTTTACCAATGGCAATATTACTTTTCCTAAAATTTGAAAATCATTTGCACCATCCATACGGGCAGCCTCATCAAATTCGAGGGGAATATTATTCATAAACTGTCTAACTAGGAAGATATTAAATACTCCAGCAGCTCCAGGAACAATCATCGCAATCGGTGAATTCACCCATCCAAGGACATCGATAATTTTATAAAGAGGAATAAGATTTACTACTCCTGGAAACATCATCGTTGCCATTAAAAAAGCAAACAAACCGTTTTTACCCCTAAAATCCAATCTGCTAAATGCGAACGCAGATAATGTAACAACAATTAAAACTAAGATGGTATGTGATACAGAAATAACAACTGAATTTGTAAACCAACGTACCAATGGTGTACTTGTATTATCAACTAATAATGTTGTGTAATTTGTAAGTACCCATTCAATCGGTAAAAATTTAAAGCCCACTGTTTGTAGTTCTATTTCTGATTTAAAGGAGGTTACAACTCCCCATAATAAAGGAATAATCCAAATCACAGCCATGACAAGCAAAAAGGCAAAAGCAATTATTTTCGGTAGTGGATTGGTTCTTTTACTACTCATACTCTTCCTCCTCTAATTAATTCTTTCTCTCTCTTAAGAAAAAGAATTGCAATGATGCAACAACCATTATGCAAAGTCCAAGAATAACAGCCATTGCAGACGAGATTCCAGCAATCGATTGACCTGAACCAAAGGCATTTTGCTGAATATCCATTAATAACACTCTCGTTGAGTCTGTTGGGCCACCACCAGTTAACATTAATGGCTGACCATAGACATTAAATTGGGCAATGGTTGTGATAACAACCGTATAAAGAATTTGCCCTTTCATACTTGGAAGGGTGATGTTAATAAATTTCTGGAAAGAAGAAGCGCCATCAATGTCTGCTGCTTCATAGTAATCTTTCGGAATGCCATTCAGTGCCGCTTGGTAAATGATCATATTCCCACCAATCGTCCACCAAACCGTTACTACTACTAGTGCAATCCATGCAAACGGCTGTGTACCAGTCCAAACTGTTTCAAGATTAAATATATTATTAATTGGACCATACGTTACGTTAAACATAAGTCCCCAAATGATAATGACAGCAGAAATTGCGAATAATGATGGTAGATAGAATAAAGACTGAAAAACTTTCCACAGAGTCGGTTTTGTATTCAATGCCGCTGCAAGAAAGAGAGGTACAAGAATACAAAATGGGACGGTAAATAGAACAAATAAAAAGGTGTTTTTCAAACCACTATGAAGTTGTTCATAAAAGACGGAATCAGATTGAAGTAATAGTTCTTTATAATTATCCAATCCAACAAAGGTTGGGGAACTAATCAAATCCCATTCTGTAAAAGAGATATAAATTCCAAAAAAGATTGGAATCAGAAAAAACACTCCAAAAATAATCAAATGAGGTGCTAAAAATAGCCATGGGGCAAAGGAGGTATTCCTAGTATTTTTCATTTTCATTTGATTCACATATTTCGTAGTGGAAACAGTTTCCATACACCCTACTTCCTTTCCTCTTGCTTTTATTAAAGTAAGATTCGTAGATCCTATACAATTAAAACTTATAGTCTAAATGCACTTATTTTCTTACTAGCAACTTTGATTTCTGTATGTAGGCTGTTGACTATTCTAAATAGATTGGGCCGTTTTGTTGATATTAGCTGCAGCTGAATACACTTCGCTTTTTGCTGGCAAGGTTTTAGTCATCGCGAGCATAACTAGTCATGTTTCCACGTATCTCGCTCGTTTAACCCGGTTGCGCCTTTCGTGTATTCAGTCTGCTTAAGATTGGCTATCCTTCCTTTTCCTGCATGTTTTCAATTATCTAAAAACCCCTAAAATCCCAACTCAAAAAGTAAACACTTTCATTTTTATTCGAAAATCAATTATTCGAATTATCTTTTTCTACCTTTGCAGATATTTCTTTTTCCATATCCTCTAATGCTTTGTCCGTTTCTGTTTTGGAGAATACAACATCGCCCGCTTTCGAATCAAGCAATTCAGAAACATAACCATTGTATTTGTAGTCAAATATTTTTAATGTTGCTTGTTGTTCTGGTGTTGCTAAAAAGAATGATTGTGGCATTGCTTTATATTCTTCATTTTCTAATAGAGAAAGCGTTGCTGGGTTTTGACCGGATTTTGCCCATTCCATTGAATTATCACGAACCCAATCTAGAAACTCAACGACACCTTTTGCTTTTTCTTCGCTACGAGAATCATCTTTAAACATGACAAATTGGTGTGAGGAAGACCAGTTCACTGCTTTAGATAAGTCATCTGATAATTGCGGAGCGTTTGTTAATCCCCAATTTATCTTTGACTCTTTAATTTGGTTTTGCATCCAAATTCCTTCTGGTAGAAAAACAACTTTTCCAGTTAAGAACATTTGCGTAGGATCTTCTCCATCCTTTGTCGTATAGCCAGCCTTCACATAATCTCTCCACAAATTAAAAGTATCTTTCGCTGCTTGGTTAACTAAAGTTGGTTGAATGCCGTCTTCTGTTAGCTCACCGCCATTTTGTGCATATAGTGACAAGAAATTAGGCTTCAGCCATGTTACCCCTAGTGCTCTGATTTTATCCTTTTGCGCTTGCTCACCAACTTGTTTAATCTCATCAAATGTTACAATATTATCATCCAATGCTGTCGGTAAATACTTATCCACTAAATCTTTATTGTAATAAAGTCCGAAAGTATGAATATCTAATGGAATACTATAACGCTCTGAATCTAGTTCTCCAATCTTCCAAGCCTCCGCAACATAATTGTCTGCCTTAATTTCTGGAAAATCGGCGAGCAAATCATTATAAGCAGTTAACATGCCATTATCTTTAAACTGTTTAATTCGTTCTGCATGGACGATTGTTAAATCTGGAATATTCTTTTTGGAGTTTACAATTGTCGGAATCTTCGTATACATGTCCGTTTCTTTTAATGAAACGTTTTTAATTTTGTATTCAGGATTCGTCTTATTATATTCATTTACCATTGCCTGCATGTTTTTCCCGTCAGGCCCTGTGAATGGATTCCAAAACGTAATTTCGTTTTTGGAACTGCTACTAGCTTCCGAATCTCCACAGCCTGCTAAAATACCAATTGAAAGCCCAATTACCCCAAGATACTTCCAAAGCTTACTCTTTGCCCCCACAATAATTCCTCCTTTTTATTTAACTCATTACTCAACTAAATTCTTTAACTAAAAAGTTAAAGTTTATCTTTCAAACCTTTTTACATTACTAATTTAACAACTCAAGAAAGCGTTGTCAATGCTATTTTGTCAATATTTAAAGTGTTTTCTATTGCGGTTAAACACTACGAATGATAAAATAAATAAACAAGCTATTGTTTAACTAAATAGTTAAAGGAGGTCCCCATGCAAATACAAATTTCAAAGGATTATTTTCATATTTACCAAGCACTTGCTAGCGAAACAAGAATTGAGATTATTGAAATCCTTGCTAAAAACAATATGAATATATCTGATTTAGCAAAACAATTAGGCATAAGTGCCGCTATCGTTACCCGTCATATTCAAAAGCTAGAAGAAGCAGGAATCGTTAAATCGGAAAGAACCCCGGGAAAATCAGGACTGCAGAAAATAGTCTATTTAGCGATAGACAATATTGAAATTCATTTTCCAAGAAAAATATTTAAAGAATATCAACTCCACCAGACAGATTTAAGAATTGGTCATTATACTGATTTTTCCGCTATGCCTACTTGCGGAATTGCAACAGAAAAAGAAATCATCGGGAAAGCGGATGATCCTAAATTTTTTATGGATAGCCAAAGAGTAGATGCACAGCTATTATGGTTATCTAAAGGATTTGTAGAGTACAAAATCCCAAATTTACTAGGACCAAATGAAATTCCAGAAATGGTAGAAATCAGTCTAGAGCTTGCATCTGAGTTTCCGATTTCCAATAATGTATGGCCAAGTGATATAACGTTTTACTTAAATAACGTGGAGATTGGCACCTACACTGTGCCTGGAAATTTTTCTGATGTGAGAGGTCGCTATACGCCAAAATGGTGGAATGATAAATTTAGTCAGTACGGCCTTTTAAAAACAATCAGGGTAAATAAAATGGATACAGGTATTGATGGGGAGCCGTTTTCTAGTGTCACGATTAATGATTTACAATTAGAGAACTCCCCCTTTCTCACTTTGAAAATTGCGGTTAAAGAAGATTCAGAAAGAGTTGGTGGGATGACTTTATTTGGGGAACATTTTGGAAACCATAAGCAAAATATACAGATTGGGATATATTATTTGGAGAAGGAAAATTAATATAGCAAAATAAAAAGAAATGACCGTTTCCATTCTGTCATTTCTTTTTATTTTCATTTTCACGTTGAAGGTTAATAGCAACAGTAGCATCGTTTGTAACAGTCATCACTACATCAAAATAAACGGATTAACATCAATCGAGATCTGCAATCCATTTGTGCTTATTTCAGTCTGATAATGATCTAAAATTGACTTTAGAACTTCCTCTAAGTTTGGTTCTTGTTTATATTTTATTAGGCATTGATAACGATATTTATTCTTTATCCTTGCGATTGGTGAAGCGACTGGTCCTAAAATAACCGTTTGCGGTGATAATCTATTTCTGACGATCTGCGTGATTTTCTCCGAGACACCGACTACTTTCATCAGCTCTTCATGACTAATCGTAATCATCGTAAGAAAATAGTATGGCGGATAGGCATGCTGTCTGCGAATCATCATCTCCGTTTCATAAAAACGGTCATAATCCTGTTCGCTCGCAAGCTCTATACTATAATGCTCAGGGGTATATGTTTGAAAAATAACTTCGCCCTGTAATTTATGTCTGCCTGCTCTTCCACTTACTTGTGTCAGTAATTGAAAGGTCTTCTCCGATGAGCGGAAATCTGGCAGATGAAGCATTGTATCAGCTGATAGTACACCAACTAGCGTAATTCTTGGGAAATCTAGTCCTTTGGCAATCATTTGTGTGCCTAATAGAATATCTGCCTCTCCATCTTGGAATTTTTGTAGCAGCTTTTCATGAGCACCCTTTCGACTTGTTGTGTCCACATCCATCCGAATAACTCTAGCTTCTGGCAGGATTTTCGCCAGCTCTTCTTCTACCTTCTGCGTACCTGTTCCAAAATACCGAATATGCTCACTGCTACATTCTGGACAAGTGGTAGGCGTATATGTTTCATATCCACAATAATGACACTTCATCTGATTTTGAAAACGGTGGTAGGTTAAGCTAATATCACAATTCGGACATTTAACAACATACCCACAGTCACGGCACATGACAAAGGACGAATGCCCTCGCTTATTTAAAAATAAGACTGTTTGCTCTTTCTTTTCAAGGCGATCTTTCAGCTTATCTAGCAATGCTTCGGAAAACATGGAGCGATTGCCGGTTCGAAGTTCTTCCCGCATATCAATAATTTCTACATTAGGAAGGGATTGGTTATTCATTCGATTAGGAAGGGATAGTAAAGTATATACGCCTTTTTGGGCTCGTGCAAAGCTTTCTAAAGAAGGAGTTGCACTACCTAAAATAATCGAACAACCATGCTTTTTCCCTCTTTCGATGGCAACGTCCTTTGCATGGTAACGTGGATTCTCCTCTTGCTTATAGGTCATTTCATGCTCTTCATCAATAATGATAATGCCAAGATTCGTAAATGGAGCAAAGATGGCGGACCTAGCTCCTACGACAACTTTCACTTCGTTTCTTTGAATTTTTCGCCACTCATC
This sequence comes from Bacillus sp. T2.9-1, assembly GCF_950097965.1. Lineage (NCBI taxonomy): Bacteria > Bacillati > Bacillota > Bacilli > Caryophanales > Bacillaceae > Bacillus > Bacillus sp. T2.9-1. Next base: position 47,729 of record NZ_CATNHG010000013.1, on the reverse strand, counting down.
ATACTTTTCTCCCACTGACAATCCACTATGCAAAACCGCAACAAGTTCACCAAATCGCCCTTTAAAACGGTTAACCATTTGGGGAGTTAGGGCGATTTCAGGGACAAGCACAATCGCTTCCTCTCCCTTTGCCAATACTTTTTCAATGGATTGCAAATAAACTTCTGTTTTCCCGCTACCGGTTACACCATATAAGAGAAACACTTCATGGCGCTCCTCTTTGACCGCCTGATGGATCGGTGCAACAACTTTCGCCTGATCATCTGTTAAAGGCAAGGCATATGTTCTTTCAAACTCACGCTCTTGATAAGGATCTCGATATACTTCTTTATCTATTTCGCCGAGAAGACCTTTTTCGACTAGCCCTTTTATAGCAGCTGTAGAAATCTTTAATTTCGTTAAGAGCTGTTTTTGTTCAATTGGTTCTGGATGCTCACTAAAAAACGCAAGTAATTCTTTTTGTTTTTTTGCGTTTTTATTCAGCGATTCTTCGTAATCGGTTAAATCTTTTCTCTTTATCAAAGGATAAATATGCTTTACCTTTTTCTTTTGACCTCTTGATTGAACCTCGTAGGAAACTTCTATTGTTCCTTTTTTCACTTCCTTTTGCAGAGCAGAAAGAGATACATTCTTTAGAGCTTCCTCCCACACTACTTCTTCCATATTGCGAAAAAGAGCAGCTACCCCTTCTGCCATGTCTTGTTCTTTTCCCATTACCCTTTTTACCTTGCGCTCATATTTAGCCTTTAAAGCCGGCGGTAGCATCGCTTGAAAAGCAGAAATTTTATAGCAAAGGGTAGAATGAGACAACCAATCAGCAAGGGATAAAAGCTCTTTATTTAAAACAGGTACTAAGTCCATCGGCTCGATTATCTTTTTAAGTGATTTAAAACTAGACGTTTCCTCCAAGCTTTCCACAAATCCTTGAACCTTTCTAGGACCGAATGGAACAATAACTCGCATGCCTGGTTGAATAACCTCCTCCAGTTCTTCTGGAATGAGATAATCATAGGGTCTGTCCGTTTGTTTTGCCGGAACATCGACAATTACTTTCGCTACAGTCATTTCTGAACAGCTTCCTTCATCAAGACCGCTTGTTCCAAGATTTTTTCCGCTACTTCATCTTTAGAAAGAAGGGGAAGTTCGATGGAAGTCCCATCTTTCTTATACATTGTTACTAAATTTGTATCTGTTCCAAAGCCAGAATCCTGCCTATTTACATTATTAGCAACAATCATATCCGCATTTTTCCGCTTTAATTTATCCATTGCATACGCAGCCATATTTTGCGTTTCTGCTGCAAAGCCAATCAGAATTTGTTGATTTTTTCGCGACCCAAGTTCTGACAAAATATCCTTCGTCCGTGTAAATTCGATTGTTTCTGGACCGCTTTGCTTTTTCACTTTATGATCATATACTACCGTTGGCTTATAATCACTAACTGCTGCAGTTTTAATGATAATGTCAGACTTCTCGCTATAGCTTATCACCGCATTATACATCTCTTCAGCACTTTCCACAGAAATTACCTGTGCACCCTTTGGTGGGGCAAGATTTGTTGGTCCGGATACTAAAATAACATTTGCCCCATATGCAATTGCCTTTTTTGCAATACTATATCCCATTTTTCCAGATGAATGATTGGAAATAAAACGAACAGGATCAATTTTTTCTCGCGTCGGTCCAGCAGTTACGAGAACGGTTGTACCACTAAGGATGTTTTTCTTCCCAGAGAAATAATCCTCCATATGCTGAATAATCATTTCTGGTTCTTCCAATCTTCCCTTCCCCACATACCCGCATGCTAAATAACCTTCACCCGGGTTAATAAATCGATACCCATAGTCATGAAGCGTATTAATGTTTTTAATAACTGCGGGGTGATCATACATATGAACATTCATGGCAGGAGCAATCCAAACATCACTTGTCGCTGCAAGCAAGGTGGTTGTAATCATATTATCAGCAATGCCGTTTGCTATTTTTCCTATCACATTCGCTGTTGCCGGTGCGACTAAAATCAAATCAGCCCAATCTGCCAAATCAATGTGGGCAATCACTTTCGGATCTTTTTCATCAAATGTGTCCGTATATACTTCGTTTTTAGAAAGTGCTTTAAAGGTTAAAGGATTCACAAATTCCATGGCCGCTTCCGACATGATAACCTTCACATCCGCGCCCTTTTGCGTTAATTTACTTGTTAAAGCACATGCCTTATAAACTGCAATTCCTCCCGTAACACAAAGAAGAATCTTCTTTCCATTCAACATTATGCGCTTCCTTCCTTTCTTTCTGTTCTAAGAGTTTATGATAAATAATATTGTTTTATTTGTATTCCGTGGGGACAGCACGATTCACTGGGACGAGCGCCGAGCCGCTTCGCCAAATCTTAAATCGGAAACCAACCTGCTTAGTTAGAATTTAAACATTTATGGGAACACCATTATGTAGTCTTTCATTACTTCTATTATTGTTAAGCATATAATTAAATAACCATTATGTCCATGAAAAAAGACTTAGTAAATGGAATTGCTCCTTTTACCTAAGCCTTTTAGTTTGTACTATATTTTTCAAAAAAATTTAATTATTCCTCGCTTGAACCACTTGGAGTATTTACACGGTAAGTTAGCTGATCTTTATTAATCTCTTCTAATGCTTTTCCTACATTTTTATGAGAAACATATTTTGCTAATTGTGGTCTCGCATTTGTTTGTAGCTTTCTTGCTCTCTTTGCAGCAACAGATACTAATGAATATTTAGAATCGATTTTTGTCATTAATTTATCAATGGATGGATATAACATTATTTAGCCTCCAGCATTTTCTTGTATTTTGGTTCTACTCTTTCTCTGCGACAATGTTCAGCAACAATGATTGCTTTAATTTTTTCACAAGCATTCTCTACTGTATCATTTTCTACGACATAATCATATAAGTGCATCATTTCAATTTCTTCTCTTGCCACATTCATACGGTTGTTAATAATCTCTTCTGACTCTGTACCTCTTGTCACAATACGATTCTTCAACTCTGATAGGCTTGGCGGGCTTAAAAAGATAAATAAGCCGTCAGGAAACTTCTCACGAACCTGCTTTGCACCTTCTACCTCAATTTCTAAAAAGACGTCTTTCCCTTTTAATGTTGTTTCTCGTACGTAATCAACTGGTGTACCGTAGTAATTTCCTACAAATTCTGCATATTCTAGTAATTTCCCTTGTTCGATTAAGCCCTCAAATTCTTCTCTCGATTTAAAGAAATAATCTACACCATCTACTTCACCAGCGCGCGGAGCTCTAGTTGTCATGGAAATAGAATATTCAAAAGATGTATTTTGTTGTGAGAATATTTCCTTCCTCACTGTTCCTTTCCCTACACCAGAAGGTCCAGACAAAACGATTAAAAGTCCCTTTTCTACCAAATCTTTCTCCTACCCTTCGTCTATAATCTCATCACGATCATTTAATCGATGTGCAACCGTTTCTGGCTGAACTGCTGAAAGAACAACATGATCGCTATCCATTACGATAACCGCTCTCGTTCTTCTGCCATATGTAGCATCTATTAATGATCCTCTATCCCTAGCATCTTGGATAATGCGTTTAATGGGGGCAGATTCTGGACTGACAATAGAGATAATTCTATTTGCAGAAACTATGTTTCCAAAACCAATATTAATTAACTTAATGGACATTTGCCTACTCCAATCCTATTATTTTTAGTTTTAACTAGGAAGATTTATTCTAAACCCTATTTATTCAATGTTTTGGATTTGTTCTTTCATTTTTTCCAAACAGCTTTTCACCTCGACAACAATTGCTCCAATTGCTGATGAATTAGCTTTAGAACCTATCGTATTGATTTCTCTGTTCATTTCCTGCAACAAGAAATCAAGCTTTCTTCCAATCGGGCTTTCTTCTTCCATAATTTGATAAAACTGTCTAATATGACTATGTAATCTAACTAATTCCTCATTAATATCTGCTTTATCTGCAAAAATTGCCACTTCTGTAATGAGTCTTGCTTCCTCTATCGGTTCCGGCAAATAGCTTTCTAGACGTGCTTTCAGCTTTTCCCGGTATTGTGAAATCACTTCAGGAGCTAATGACTGTAATTGTTCAACCCAAGTCTCTGTTTGCTTCAGGTTGTTTTCTAAGTCTTTGGATAACTCTAATCCTTCTATTGTTCGCATATTATTTAACTGGACAACCGCTTCTTCAACTGTAGTAAGTAATACTTCTGATAGTTCTTCCATGTCAAGTTCCCGTTCTACTATCTGAAAACACTCTTCTTGATTTAAGAGATCTCGTAGGGAGATAGGCTCTTCAATGGAATATTTGTCTTTTAATTGATGAAGTAATTGGTAATATTGATCAAGCAATGGCCAATCGACGATCATTTCTTGGCCCCTTTTCTCTTCATCTTCTAAGCTTACAAATACTTCTACTCTACCTCTATGTATATAGTTTGAAATAATTTTCTTTATTTGTTCTTCCAAATATAGAAATTGCTTTGGCATCCGAATAATCTGATCGCTAAACCTGTGATTGACCGATTTCATTTCAATGTGAAGTGTTGAATGATGATATTGTTTTGTTGCTCTTCCAAATCCAGTCATACTTTTTATCATGCTAACACATCCGTTTTCTTAAAATGTGCGAATTAATGTTGCTCATGCTTTTCCCGCAAAGTTTCGCTACTAACCCGCAGCCTGAATACACTTCGCTTTCCGTGGGGCGAGCGGTGAGCCTCCTCAGCTTCTCTTCCGGGGTCTCACCTGTCTCGCTAATCCCCGTGGTGTCTCCGTGTATTCAGGCTGCTTTATTATTCTTTAATAATTTCTCATCATACTTGCATAGCGTCGAATATTTTAGAAAAAACAGCATTAAAAACTACATTAAATAAATAAAAGGTAATAGAGTGGTCTCTACTACCTTTTGGATTATAACATATTTTATTTTGATTTACTTAATAAAAATGATCCTGCAAGTAAAAAAGTTGGTACGGAGGCGAATCCGATGATCATTGGCCAATCTTTCATTGCTATTGGCAGGGTATGGAAGATCTCTTGTAGGAATGGTACGTAAATGACAACTAGTGCCAGTACAAGGGATGAAATAACGGCCCATACAAGATACATATTGCCAAATGGGTTTCTTGAAAGAATTGATTTTTCACTGCGGCAGTCAAAAACATGTATTAACTGAGCAAGGACTAATGTGATAAATGCCACTGTTTGGGCGTATTCTAGATTTTCGGGATTATTATCATAGGCAAACATAAACGCTAAAATCGTGGAAATCCCAATTAAAAATCCTCTTGAAATTACCTTCCAGCCGAGCCCTCTTGAAAATACACCTTCATTCGGACTTCGCGGACCTCTTTTCATGACATTGTCTTCTGGTCTATCCAAGCCTAAGGCCATTGCTGGCAATCCATCTGTTACTAAATTCACCCATAGAATTTGGATTGGTACAAGTGGTAAAGGTAGAGCTAATAACATCGCAAACAGCATAACCAGTATTTCCCCAACATTTGAAGCTAGTAAATATCGGATAAATTTACGAATATTTTCATAGATATTTCTACCTTCTACGATCGCTGCTTTAATGCTTGCAAAATTGTCATCCATTAATACTAAAGAGGATGCTTCCTTCGCTACATCTGTACCTGTAACTCCCATTGCAATACCGATGTCCGCCTTCTTGATTGCTGGAGCATCATTCACCCCATCACCAGTCATAGCTACGACATGTCCTCTATTTTGGAAAGCTTGAACAATCTTCAGTTTATGTTCTGGTGAAACGCGAGCGAATACAGCAACATCTTCTACAATATCCTCTAATTCTTGTAAACTTAAATCTGTTAGCTCTTTTCCTTCCATTACCTTGGAACGGTTATTGGCAATGCCAAGCTGCTTAGCAATCGCTTTTGCCGTAATAACATGGTCTCCGGTAATCATAACTGTCTTAATTCCAGCTTCTTTACATTCTTTAACAGCTTGTTTTACTTCTGGTCTTGGCGGGTCAATAATGCCTTGGAGCCCGATAAAAATTAAATCCTTTTCCGCTTCTCTTTCGTGCATAATAATCGTATTTGGAGATATTTCCTTATATCCAATAGCAATCGTACGAAGCGCTTGGGAAGCTAATCCGTTAATCGCTTCCTGCACTACTTTCTTCTGCTCACTTCCTAATACAGTGGAACGATTTTCAAAAAGAATCGATTTACTTTGACCAATCAACACATCTGGTGCACCTTTTGTTACGACAAACTGTCTTCCAGATGGGTCCTTTACGATCACACTCATCATTTTTCTTGTCGAATCAAAAGGAAATTCATTCACTATCGTAAATTGATTTAATAATTGAGAGCGCGAAAATCCTGCCTTCATACCAGCAACTAGTATAGCGCCTTCTGTCGGATCACCGTTTAAAACATATTCTCCGTCTTTTTGCAGTATCTCTGCATGATTACAAAGCATTCCAAATGTTAAAAGCTGTTGTAACGCCTTATCTTTAGCAGGATCGACTAATTTTTCATCTGCATAGTATTTTCCTTGTGGTTCGTATCCTGTTCCATCTACTGTATACGTTTTGCCACCAATCCATGTTCTTGTAACCGTCATTTTATTTTGCGTTAATGTACCGGTTTTGTCTGAACAGATTACAGAAGCACATCCCAGCGTTTCTACTGCAGGCAATTTACGGACAATTGCATTTTTTCGGATCATTTTCTGAACACCAAGAGATAAAGCAATTGTTACAATCGCCGGTAGCCCTTCTGGTATTGCAGCAACTGCTAAGGATACACCTGCTAGAACCATTGTGTATAAATCATGTCCTTGAAGTACACCAATTACTACAACTAATACTGTTAATAGCAAGGCCGTTACAATGAGAATCTTCCCTAACTGCTCTAATCTTCTTTGCAGTGGGGTTGTCACAGAATCTGCATTTTGCAGCAAGTCTGCGATTTGTCCCATCGCCGTCTTCATTCCCGTACCGATTACGACACCAACACCACTTCCACGCGAAACCATCGTACCCATAAAGCCCATATTCTCCATATCACCGAGCGCTAAATTATTATTCTTAATGGCTGATACGATTTTAGGAACAGGTACAGATTCACCTGTTAACGCTGATTCTTCGACCTCTAAACTTCTTGATTCTATTATTCTTACATCTGCACCGATTCGGTCCCCGCTAGCAAATTTAATGACATCTCCAGGAACTAATTCCTTTGATAAAATATTTATCCATTCCCCGTTGCGAAGGGCATGAACATGGGGCTGTGATAACTCCTTTAAAGCAGACAAGGATTTCTCTGCACGAATTTCTTGAAAAAATCCAAGAAAACTATTGAGAATGATGATTGCAATAATGGCAATCGCATCAATATATTCACCCAATAAACCTGAAACAAGCGTAGCAGCTAAAAGAACAAGTACCATAAAATCCTTAAATTGACTGAAGAAAATAAGCAATAGTGATTGCTTTTCTCCTTCCTCTAATTCATTAAATCCAAAATTCTTTCGTCGCTTTTCCGCCTCTTCATCCGTTAATCCAGCCGAAAAATCAGTATTCAATGTTTGTTCTACTTCTTTTTCGTTCATTTCATGATAGTTCATCCGGCCATCTCACTTCCCCCTTTTTCATTCACCGTTCGCGAATAGCACTTTTGCGAAATAATTACGTAGTAGTTCTGAACAAAGGTTAGCAATTCTAACTAACATACATAGTTGTCCCAACACCACTCTATGGAAATCATATTCAGGCTTGGCCGAAAAAATGCTATCAGGGTTAGATTTTTATTTCGTTTTAAAATTAAAAATAATTTTTTGGCCATTTCTTCTTATCACAAGATGCTAATTTTTCTTCATTAAGGCTACCAAATCCTTGTATTTCTTTGTAATTAAAGATAGAGTAAAGAGGGAAATTATTATAAATGAGGTTGTTAGTTATGTCATTTGATGGTTTATTTACAAGAGCAATGTCCCTGGAATTAAAAGATCTGTTACTAGGAGGCAGAATTAATAAAGTTCAGCAGCCTTTTACAAATGAAATTATTTTATCTGTTCGTGCAAATGGAAAAAATCAAAAGTTGCTTTTATCTGCACATCCGAGCTATGCACGAGTTCAAATTACCGAGGAAACATATGAAAATCCGAAAGAGCCACCAATGTTTTGCATGCTTTTACGCAAGCATTTAGAAGGTTACTTTATAGAAGACATTTATCAGATAGACAATGAACGAATCATTGTTTTTGAGATTAGAGGAAGAAATGAAATTGGCGATACTTCCTATAAAAAACTGATGATTGAAATAATGGGACGACACAGCAATATTATTTTGATCGATCGCGACAAAAATACAATTTTAGATAGCATTAAACATATTTCCTATGCTGTTAATAGCCATAGAGCCATACTACCTGGCTATGAGTATAAGGCTCCACCAAAACAAGAAAAACAAGATCCTTATACAGCTACAGAGGAAGATGTTTTAAGAGCAATTGATTTTAATAGCGGAAAGTTGGACAAGCAGCTTGTACAGCAGTTCGCTGGATTCTCCCCTTTAGTTGCCAAAGAAATTTTCTATCATGCTGGTCTTGCGAACCGCGATACACTGCCAAAGGCTTTTCTGGCTATAATGGATCCAATAAAAAAAGGCAGCTATGCTCCTTCTATTATGGATACTCCCGAAAAAGAATATTTTTACTTTCTGCCAATAGAGCATGTGAAAGGTGAAATTAAAGCTTTCCCTACTTTAAGCAAAATGCTTGATCGATATTATTTCGGAAAAGCAGAACGGGATCGAGTAAAGCAACAAAGCAATGATTTAGAACGTTTCATTGTGAATGAACGGGATAAAAATAGCAAAAAGATTAAAAAGCTAGAACGTTCATTAATGGAAGCAGAGAACGCAGAGGAATATCAATTGCTTGGCGAACTCTTAACAGCAAATTTATATGCAGTTAAAAAAGGCATGTCAGAGGTAGAAGTTCTAAATTACTACGAAGAAGATGGGGTAATGATTAAGATTCCCCTTAATCCAAGACTATCTCCTTCTGAAAATGCGCAAAAATATTTTACGAAATATCAAAAGGCGAAAAACTCTATTGACATTATTAAGGAACAAATTCAACTAGCAGAACAAGAATACGAGTATTTTGAAACATTATACCAGCAAATTCTTGCTGCCTCACCGAAGGATATTCATGAAATTCGTGAAGAGCTAGTAGAAGAAGGATACTTAAGAGAAAGGCAAAAAAAACAAACGAAAAAACAACAAAATGTAAAGCCAGTACTAGATTATTATTTATCTGATGATCAAACAGAGATTATCGTTGGCAAAAACAATAAACAAAATGATTATTTAACCAATCGTGTAGCTGCCAGGGATGAGATTTGGCTGCATACGAAGGATATCCCTGGATCCCATGTCGTTATCCGGAGCAAGGAGCCTTCGGAGGAAACAATTCTACAAGCTGCCAAATTAGCCGCTTATTTCAGTAAAGCTCGCCAATCAAGTTCTGTTCCAGTGGATTATACCCTAGTCCGTCATGTGAAAAAGCCAAGTGGCGCAAAACCCGGTTTTGTTATCTATGATAATCAGCAAACAGTTTATGTAACCCCAGATGAGGAAACTGTGATTCGGTTGAAAGCGAAATAAAAAGCAAATCGCGAGAGGCAATGCTGCCTCTCGCGATTTGTTTTATTGGTTACACTGGTTTTAGTTTATGCATAAGGATAATTCAGCTTGAAGGGTTGGCTTTTTGAGACTCTCATGCCTTTGATGAAGACCAGTTTTGTGTCTCCTCCTCTTCTTTTTGGTTTTCATCCACCTTATGAACACCATTTTTCCAACTAGTTAGATTCATTTATAGACTTTTATCCAAGCCCCCAAAAAAACGATACTTTAGTTAACTAAAATGTCGTTATAAACATCATCCACTTACCAATTCTCTGGATTTTCCTTCCAAGCATTCAAGCTCGCTAAATCTCTTTCTTCAATATAGCCATTTTTCTGTGCTACTTCTAATAAGCTCGTATAATCTGTTAATGAGTATGCTGTAATTTCAGCCTCAGCAAGCAATTCTTTCCCCTTTGGCAATTCGTATGTAAAAATCGCAACAACCCCAAGTACATCGCAGCCTGCTTCTCTTAAACTATTAACTGCTGTAATGACACTTCCCCCTGTTGAGATAAGATCTTCCACCACTACTACTTTTTGCCCTTTATCTACCTTGCCTTCAATCTGATTCCCTTTTCCGTGGGCTTTTGCTTTGGAACGTACATAGGCCATCGGCAAATCAAGAAGGTCACTTACCCAAGCTGCATGAGGAATACCTGCTGTTGCTGTCCCTGCCACAACTTCTGTTTCTGGAAATTTATCTTTGATTAAACTAGCTAATCCTGTTGCGATATTTTTACGCACCTTCGGATAGGACAAGGTTAAGCGATTATCACAATAGATTGGCGACTTTAATCCTGAAGACCAAGTAAACGGATCATTTGGCTGTAAAAAAACTGCTTTAATATCTAGTAATTGTTCGGCAATTTCATGTTTCATAACGTGATGCCCTCCCACTCGGATTTAAATAATGAATAGCTTTCATATGGATTTGCTGCTCTTGTAATCGAGCGACCAACAACAATTGCTGATACCCCATTTTCTCTCGCAATCTTAGGTGTTGCTACCCGAACTTGATCCTGTACTTCATCTGTTTTTAAACGAATGCCAGGCGTTACAGTTAAAAAGGTATCCCCTAATCTTTCACGAATTGCGAAAGCTTCTAAAGTGGAGCACACGACTCCATCCAGTCCAGCCTCTTTTGTTATCGTTGCATAGTGCAATACCGATTCATGTAAAGGAACTTGAATTAATTGCTCTTTTTGCATGCTCGCTTCAGAAGTACTTGTTAACTGAGTCACACCAATACATTTCGCTCGTTTCATGCCAGATGGTGTACCTGCTTCGAGCCCCTCCACTGCACGAGCCATCATGTCGATTCCACCAGCTGCATGAACATTCACTAAATCAACGCCTAAGCTAGCAATATTTTTCATCGCACTTCCAACTGTATTTGGAATATCATGTAGCTTTAAGTCTAGGAAAATTTGGTGATTTTGTTCCTTTAATTCCTGAATGATGCTTGGTCCTTCTTTATAAAATAGTTCCATACCTACTTTTAAAAACAACGATTCTCCGTTAAATCCTTTTAAAAAAGAATCTACCTCGTCCTTACTTGCAAAATCAAGCGCGATGATAAGCGAATTGTTCATGCTTTCCCCAGCTCCTTCCCGTTACTTCTGAAATATGTTCAAATCCGTATTTGTCTAATAGCTCAGGTAATTCATCTATTATTTTCGGGCAAATAAATGGATCTACGAAGTTTGCTGTACCAACTGCTACTGCACTTGCGCCTGCATAGAAAAACTCTAATACATCTTCAGCAGTGGATACTCCCCCCATTCCGATAATCGGTAGGTTTACTGCTTGACTTACTTCATAAATCATTCGGATTGCTACAGGCTTTACTGCAGGACCAGATAATCCTCCCGTTTTGTTGGCTAGGATTGGCTTGCCTGTTTTTAAATCAAGACGCATGCCAACAAGGGTGTTAATCATGGTAATCCCATCTGCTCCTCCAGCTTCTACCGCTTTTGCCATCTCGACAATATTCGTTACATTTGGTGAGAGCTTTACATATACAGGAACTTCTGACACTTCCTTCACCTTTTTCGTTAATTCCTTAGCAACTTCTGGAATTGTTCCAAAAGCAATGCCTCCTGTTTTTACATTCGGACAAGAAATGTTTAATTCTAGTGCCTTAACATTCGATGCTTTTGATATCTCTTTTGCAACAGCAACATAGTCCTCTTCCACCGATCCAGCAACATTTGCAATAATCGGTACATCGAATTGGCTAAGCCAAGGTAATTCTTCGCCAACCACTTTTTTTAGTCCGGGGTTTTGAAGACCAATGGCATTTAGCATCCCAGAAGTAGTCTCAGCTACTCTTGGTGTTGGGTTACCAAAGCGTGGTTCTACCGTAGTTGCTTTTATCATGATGGCACCGAGCTTGCTTAAATCATATAAGTTACTGTATTCCCGTCCAAATCCAAAACAGCCAGAAGCAGGCATGATTGGGTTTTTAAGCTCAAATCCAGGAAGCTTTACTTGAAGTCGGTTCATAGGACAACCTCCCCTGTTCTAAATACTGGTCCATCTGTACATACCTTTTTATAGCTGAATCCTGTCGGATCATCTGCTGTGTGACATACACATGCAAAGCATGCACCAATCCCACATCCCATTCTTTCTTCTAGAGAAATAAACACCTTTTTAGTAGGAAATGTTTTTTCTAGATTTTTAAGCATTGGCGTTGGTCCACAGGAGTACAATACGTCAAACTCCAGATTTTCTTGAAAAATAACGTCTGTGACAAAGCCTTGTGTACCATGACTACCATCTACTGTAGCGATATACGTATCCCCAAGTGAGGCAAACTTTTCTTCATAAAATGCAACGGATTCTGTTTGAAAGCCTAATACAGCAACAACCTTTACCCCTTTTGCAACTAGTCGATTGGCTAATTCATATAAAGGTGGCACACCAATTCCTCCGCCTACTAATAAGGCTGTTTGCCCTGGCTTGCTTTCTTCAACTGGGAATCCATTTCCTAATGGACCAAGAATATCAACTGCTTCCCCAGCTGTTTTTTGGGCAAGAAGCTTTGTGCCCGCTCCTTCAGCGCGGTAAATCATCGTAAATGTTTTACTTTCCTGATCAATCCGGCAAATACTAATGGGACGTCTTAATAAAGGTGCAGCATTATCACTTACTTTTATATGAACAAATTGACCTGGCTCGTTCATTTCAGAGACAAGCTCACCTGTTAAGGTGAGCTCCATAATATTTTCAGCTATTTCTTTCTGTTCGACTACTGTACAGATTTCGTTTTTGATCATACTAACACTGCCTCCGGTTGCGTTTTGCTTGGCTCCATTGCATCTGTAGAGAATGTCATCGATTCTACTACTCGAAGGATAGCCTCTGCTGTATCTAATGAAGTTAAGCATGGAATGCCATTTTCAACGGATTCACGTCTAATTCGGAATCCATCTCTTGCTGGCTGGCTTCCTTTGGAGAAAGTATTAATGACAAATTGTGCTTCCCCATTGCGGATTACATCTATTAATGTATGTCCTTCTCCACCGATTTTACCGACTACTTTTACTGGAATGTTATTGCTTTCAAGGTACTCTGCTGTTCCACTTGTTGCCATCAAGCTATAGCCGATATTCGTAAATCTTTTTGCAAGCTGTAAAGCCTCTTCCTTATCTTTATCCCCAATTGTCAAAAGAACCGTTCCAAATGTTTTTATCTTCATTCCTGAAGCAATTAAACCTTTATACAGTGCTTTTTCTAGAGTAATGTCTTTCCCCATTACTTCTCCCGTTGATTTCATCTCAGGGCCTAATGTGATATCGACTCTACGTAATTTTGCAAAAGAGAATACTGGGACCTTCACATACACACCAGACTTCTCTGCTACTAAGCCCGATTGATATCCCTGCTCTTTTAAGGAAGTACCCAAGATTACTTTTGTAGCGATTTTCGCCATTGGCACATTCGTAATTTTGCTCAAGAAAGGTACTGTTCTACTAGAGCGTGGATTTACCTCTAGTACGAATACTTCACCTTTGGAAACAACATACTGGATATTTAGTAAACCTACGATTTTTAAACCTTTTGCAAGTCTCGTTGTATAATCTACTAACGTTTGCTTAATTTCAGCAGACAAGCTTTGTGGTGGATAGACAGCGATCGAATCGCCTGAGTGTACTCCTGCACGTTCGATATGCTCCATAATTCCTGGAATGACAACATCAGTTCCATCACAGATTGCATCCACTTCAATTTCTTTCCCTGTTAAATAACGGTCAATTAAGATTGGTTGTCCTGGACTTGCCTTAACCGCGTTTTCCATATATGGAATCAGCTCTTCTTCTTTATAAACGATTTGCATTGCTCTTCCACCAAGTACGTAAGATGGTCTTACAAGTACTGGGTAGCCAATTGATTTTGCTACAACAATTGCTTCTTCAACTGTTAATGCTGTTTTTCCGTCTGGCTGTGGAATTCCTAATTCTTGCAGACTTTGTTCAAACTTATCACGGTCCTCTGCGCGATCTAAGTCTTCAAGAGATGTTCCTAAAATTTTGACCCCACGCTCTGCTAGTGGGCCAGCTAGGTTAATGGCTGTTTGCCCACCAAACTGAACCACTACTCCTTCAGGTTTCTCTAAATCGATGATATGCATTACATCTTCAATCGTAAGTGGTTCAAAGTAAAGTTTATCTGAAATACTAAAGTCTGTTGAAACCGTCTCTGGATTGTTATTAACGATAATTGCTTCATATCCAGCTTCTTTAATCGCCCATACAGAATGAACGGTTGCATAGTCAAACTCTATTCCTTGGCCAATGCGAATTGGTCCAGATCCAAGCACAACAATGCTTTTCTTCTCTGTTACAATCGATTCATTTTCCTCTTCATATGTTCCATAATAGTAAGGTGTTTCAGATTCAAACTCAGCCGCACAAGTATCAACCATTTTATAAACGGGCACAATGCCTTTTTCTTTTCTCCAGTTATATACTTCAATCTCTGTTGTATTCCAAAGCTTTGCAAGCTGAATATCAGCAAATCCCTTTTCTTTCGCTTCTTTTACATATTCCTCATCAAATGGATGATTGATTAACTCTTTTTCGAACTTTATGATGCCTTCCAGTTTGAAAAGGAAGAATAGGTCAATCTTGCTCCACTCATGAATCGTTTCAATACTCACACCACGATTAAGTGCTTCTGCTATATAAAATAATCTTTCGTCTCCGGCAACTCTTATTCGCTTTTCGAGTAATTCGTCGCTTGTTTCATCTGCTGCATTTAGGGAGAAATGATATACTTTTGCTTCAAGGGAGCGAATCGCTTTTAGTAAAGATTCTTCAAAAGTACGACCAATTGCCATTACTTCTCCCGTTGCTTTCATTTGTGTTCCTAAGTTACGTTTTGCTGATTCAAACTTATCGAAAGGAAAGCGTGGAATCTTACTTACTACATAATCAAGTGCTGGTTCAAAGCTTGCATAAGTTTTTCCTGTAACAGGATTCATCATCTCATCTAATGTTAGACCTACTGCGATTTTTGCCGCTAGCTTTGCAATCGGATAGCCAGTTGCTTTACTTGCAAGGGCAGATGAGCGACTCACTCTTGGGTTTACTTCAATAATATAATATTGGAAGCTATCTGGGTCTAATGCTAGCTGTACGTTACAACCACCTTCAATTTTTAGTGCACGGATAATTTTTAAAGATGTATTTCTTAATAATTGATATTCACGGTCACTTAACGTCTGACTTGGTGCGACAACGATACTGTCACCTGTATGAATCCCAACTGGATCGATATTTTCCATGTTACATACTACAATCGCGTTATCATTGCTATCACGCATTACTTCATATTCGATTTCTTTAAAGCCTGCGATACTTTTCTCTAATAAACATTGCGTTACTGGGCTATTTTTCAAACCACTTGTTACAATTTCTTCTAACTCCTGATCATTATGGCAAATACCGCCGCCTGTTCCACCTAGTGTGAAAGCAGGACGAACGATTACTGGATATCCGATTCTCTCTACAAATGCTCTTGCTTCCTCCATATTATGGATGATATCACTATCTGGAACAGGTTCTCCTAATTCATTCATCAAGTTACGGAAAAGATCTCTATCTTCCGCTTGCTGAATCGCGGATAGCTTCGTTCCAAGTACTTCTACTCCGCATTCTTCTAACACGCCTGCCTCTGATAGCTCGACTGCAAGATTTAAGCCAGTTTGCCCTCCTAATGTTGGCAAGATAGCATCTGGTCTTTCTTTGCGAATAATTCTGCTGACAAATTCAAGTGTTAATGGTTCAATGTACACTTTATCAGCCATTTCTGTATCTGTCATAATCGTTGCAGGGTTAGAATTTACAAGAATAACACGATAGCCTTCTTCCTTTAAAGCGATACATGCTTGCGCTCCTGCATAGTCAAATTCTGCTGCCTGCCCAATGATGATTGGTCCTGATCCGATTACTAATATACTTTTAATACTTTTAAGCTTTGACATATGCGGCACCTTCCTGTTTGTGAGATTGTATCATTTCCATAAAACGATCGAATAAATAGTTAGCATCCTCTGGTCCTGGTGAAGCTTCTGGATGGTATTGCACGGTAAATGCTGGGTATTCTTTATGCTGCAAGCCTTCGATTGTTCCATCATTTAAAGCAATATGTGTAACTTCTAAGTTTGTGTGATTAATAGATTCTTCTTCTACTGTATAGCCATGGTTTTGAGAAGTCAGAGAAACCTTCCCTGTTAATAAATCCTTTACTGGGTGGTTTGATCCTCTATGACCAAACTTCATTTTCTCTGTGTTTGCCCCACTTGCAAGTGCGAACAATTGATGACCTAAGCAGATTCCAAACAGCGGCACTTGCCCAATAATTCCTTTAATTGCTTCAATAGACTCGGGCACATCCTTTGGATCCCCAGGTCCGTTCGATAGCATCACGCCATCTGGACTTAAATTTAGAATATCTTCTGCCGTTGTATTATATGGAACGACGATTACATCACAATCTCGTTTATTTAATTCTCGTAAAATTCCATGCTTCATTCCATAGTCTACTAACACAACGCGACTTCCACGGCCAGGACTTGGATAAGGTTTTCTTGTAGAAACTTGCTTTACTTGATCTGTACTTAACGTAATCCCTTTTAATTTTGCAATTACTTCCTCTGCATTTTCCTCGATGCTGCAAATCGCACCCTTTAAAGTTCCATATTGGCGGATAATGCGCGTTAATTTTCTTGTATCAATTCCCGCTATTCCTGGGATATTCTTTTGTTTGAAATATTTGTCTAATGAAAGCTCGTTACGCCAGTTTGAAGGAAAATCACACACTTCTTTTACAATAAATCCATGAATGGCTGGCGTTATCGATTCAAAATCATCTCGATTGATGCCATAATTTCCTACTAACGGATACGTAAGTGTGACAATTTGTCCACAGTAGGATGGATCGGATAGAATTTCCTGATAGCCTGTCATTCCTGTGTTAAATACTACTTCACCAAATTTTTCTGTATCGGCACCGAAGCCTTTTCCGATAAATACCGTGCCATCTTCTAGAATTAATTGTTTTTTCATGCGTGTACACTTTCCTTTCTCCAAGCAATCTTCCCACCAACAATTGTTGCAGCCGGCCAGCCCTGACATTCCCAACCAGCAAACGGGGTATTTCTTCCTTTTGATAAAAATGTTTCTGGGTCAATTTTATTTGTATCTTCTAAATCAAGAATGACGATATCTGCAGTTTTTCCTGCTTCTAAAGTTCCAGCATCCAATTTAAAGCTTTGAGCTGGTTTTATTGTTAGATAATCTATTAATTGTTGTAATGTCATCACCCCTGTTTTTACAAAGTTCGTATAAAGAAGAGGAAATGCTGTTTCTAAACCGACAATTCCAAATGGTGCAAGCTGCATCGACTGCGCCTTTTCTTCTGCTGTATGCGGTGCATGGTCTGTTGCAATAAAATCAATTGTTCCATCTAACAATCCTTCAAGTAAGCTTTTTCGATCCTCTGTTCCTCTTAAAGGAGGATTCATTTTATAATTCGTATCAAGAGAAGGAATATCTGTATCTGCTAATAGTAAGTGATGTGGCGACACCTCTGCTGTAACTCTAATTCCAGCTTTTTTTGCATCTCTTACAACACGCACTGATTCTTTTGTACTGATATGGCATACATGATAATGACAGCCTGTCGCTTCTGCTAAAAGAACGTCTCTTGCTATTTGGACTGATTCACAAACACTTGGAATTCCATTTAAACCGTTCGCCTTTGAAAATTCTCCTTCGTGCACACAGCCTTTATTGATAAGGGTATTATCTTCACAGTGAGCGACAATTGCCATATCTAATGCAGCCGCTTGCTTCATCGCCTCGAGCATTTGACCTGCTTCTTGGATTCCTACACCATCATCTGTAAAAGCAAATGCTCCTAATTCTTTTAGTGCTTTAAAATCAGTAAGTTCAGTCCCTAATTGTCTAATTGTAATGGATGCATACGGTAAGACATTTACATTTGCCGTATTTCGAATTCTTTCATTTAAAATATGTAAATTTTCAACTGTGTCAGGAACAGGTCTAGTGTTTGGCATATTGGCAATCGTTGTAAATCCACCTCGTGCTGCTGCCATCGTCCCTGTTGCAATCGTTTCTTTCTTTTCGCCGCCTGGCTCTCTTAAATGAACATGTAGGTCAATAAACCCTGGCGCCACAACTTTTCCAGCAGCATCAATCACTTCATCTGCATTTGAAGTTATTTCCTTTGCAATCGTCTTAATTGCTCCATTTTCAATCAAGATGTCCTTCTGTTCTAATTCCCCTGTAGTATTAAGCAACTGGCCATTTTTGATAAGTATTGACATGTTCATTTCTCCCTCCGATATTTTCTAATGATCTTTTTAGCACACTCATGCGGATAAACACACCATTTTCCATTTGCTTAAAAATTCTCGAGCGTTCGCATTCAACCAATTCATCAGCAATTTCTACATCTCTGTTTACAGGTGCAGGGTGCATGATGATGCTTCCTGGCTTCATTTTTCTTTCTCTTTCTACTGTTAATCCATATAGTCTGTGGTAGCTTTCTTTGTCAAAAGCAGCTCTTTCATCTCCATGTCTTTCATGTTGGACACGTAGCAGCATGACAACATCGGATGTTTCAATCGCTGTATCAATATCTTCATAATTTGCATCTTGTAGGACTGTTTCATCAAACCATTCTCTTGGTCCAGAGAAAACGACCTCTGCCCCGAGTCGTGTTAGGGCATCTGCATTTGATCTTGCTACTCGGCTGTGGCTGATATCACCAATAATACTTACTTTTAAGCCATTGAAGCGTTGGAACTCCTGCTGTATCGTCAGAAGGTCTAGTAGAGATTGTGTAGGATGATGACCACAGCCATCTCCTGCATTAATGACTGGTATGTTTACCTTCCCTACTAATTCATCAAAGTAATGATCCTTTTCATGTCTTATGACAATAGCATTTACTCCTACTGATTCCAGCGTTCGAACAGTATCATATAATGTTTCTCCTTTAACAACACTTGAGGTTGTCGTTTCAAATGGGATTACCTCAAGTCCTAACTTTCTCTCCGCTACTTCAAAGCTGCATTTTGTTCTTGTGCTAGCTTCGAAAAAAAGGTTTGCCACAAAGCTTTGATTTGCCGGTCTCCAAGTTTCTCCATTAGCAAATCTTTGTGCATCTCTTAAGATTTCTTTAATCTCTGTAACGGTTAACTCAGTCGTAGTTAATAAGTTTTCCATGATACTACCTCCCGTTATTTGCTGCTTTTAACTTAGCCCGCAGGCTAAAATACACTTCGCTTTCCGTGGGGCGAGCGGTGTCTACGTGTATTTTAGACTGCTCAGTAATTCTCTAATCCCCTAAAAAAAACCACCCTAACAACTCGTTAGGGCGGCAAAAATCATGATTTTCCATAGATTTAGGCAAAGTGAACCTAGCACATACAATCTATGCATCATTTTTGACACCCTTATAAGTCTCTCTGTACTTGTTTAAAAGGTGTTATTATTTAGTTTCGTCTACTGCGATTGGTTCTTCGAATAAATCGTCCTTTGCTTTTTCTCTACCTGGCAATACTAAATTTAAGATAATGCCTAGGATTGCGGCAAAAGCCATTCCTTCTAGTTTAAAATTTTCTCCCATATGAATGGAGAAGCCTCCAATTCCTGTTACAAGGATAACGGATGCAATCACTAAATTGCGATTTTTATTAAAATCAATCTTTGCTTCTACAATAATTCTTAATCCAGAGGAAGCGATAATTCCGAATAGAAGGATGGAAACTCCCCCCATTACCGGCGTGGGGATGGATTGAATTAATGCTGCGATTTTGCCAATAAATCCAAACCCTATTGCAAGTACTGCAGCTCCTGCTAATACATAAACGCTGTATACTCTTGTGATTGCTAATACTCCAATATTTTCGCCATATGTTGTTTTTGCAGGACCTCCCATTAAAGCGGAAAGAATAGTTGCTGTTCCATCTCCCAAAATACTTCTATGCAATCCAGGATCTTTAATATAATCTTTACCAACAACTTTACTTAACACTAGCTGATGACCGATATGCTCTGTTAATGTAACGATTGCGACAGGTACAAAAATAGTTAGTAGCGCAAGATTAATTGTTACAGGATAATCTACAAACGGGAAGATAAAATCTGGCATTGCAAACCATTTTGCATCTAGCACTTCTTGGAAGTTAACAACACCTACTAGCAAGGCATATACGTAACCTACAACGATTCCTGCTAAGATTGGGATAAAGCTAAATACTCCCTTGCCAAAGATGGTGAAAAGTATTGTTGCTAGTAAGGTTACTAGCGCAACAGAGATATAAAGCAAACTATATTCTTGATTCTCACTGCCATTATTTACATACATTGCTTGCCCTACTGCTGTGGAAGCTAATGCTAGCCCGATAACCATGATTACTGGTCCAACAACAATCGGCGGTAGGATATTCATAATCCAACGATAACCAGCTTTTTTGATGATTAAGGAAACGATGCCGTATACTATCCCGGCTATAAATGTTCCAATCATGGCTGCCCCTATACCTCCACCAGGCATTGTCTTTGCTGCAATTACCGGTGCGATAAAGGCGAAGGATGATCCTAAGTAGGCCGGAACCTTAAATTGCGTAATGATTAAGAATGCGAGTGTACCTACACCACTTGAGACTAAAGCAACCGCAGGGCTCATTTCTATTAAGAATGGTACTAACACTGTTGCACCAAACATAGCGAATAAATGCTGTAAGCTTAACGTTACCCACTGAAGGGCACTTGGTTTATCTTTAATTCCTAATAAGGGTTTTGATTCGTTCATTGCTGTCTCCTCTTTCTGTTTAAAAAAATATGACTTTGGATAATTGCTTACTAGTTTCCCCTATTGTGAAAACAATAAAACCCCTTTTCTGCGCAACAAAAAAGGGGTTTTAGACAGGCTTAAAGAAACCTTATAAAAAAACTCCCCTTCTCAGCCTCACAGGACTGCTATTAAAAGGGCTCTATTTAATTTTCAAAAATATTCACTTCATCATATCCATCCACTTCAGTAAGTTCTACCACAATTTTCTCTGAGCTGGAGGTAGGAATGTTTTTCCCGACATAATCTGCTCTTATTGGCAGTTCTCTATGTCCTCTGTCTACTAGGACCGCAAGCTGTATGGATGCTGGTCTTCCCATATCCATTAGAGCATCCATGCCGGCACGAACAGTTCTTCCTGTATACAAGACATCATCTACAAGGATGACCTTTAATCCTTGTATATCTTTCGGGATATCTGAGCCTTTTACTAATGGCTCCTCATTTTTCGTCTTTTTTGATAAATCATCTCGGTATAAAGTGATATCCAATTCACCAACTTCAATTGGCTTTCCTTCAATTTGAGCAATTTTCTCTGCAAGGCGATTTGCGATGTATATCCCTCTTGTTCTTATTCCAACAAGAATACAATTCTCAATCCCTTTATTTTTCTCGATGATTTCATGCGCAATTCTCGTTAATGCTCGTCTTATTGCTTGATCGTCTAGTACAAGTGCCTTTTGTGACATCTCGCTCACCATCCATGCTGTGATTCAATCATTATTTTCAAAAAAATATCCTCTCACCCTTTTGGATGAGAGGATAGACGTATACCAATATAGCTATTGCTTAAAATAGCTAGGATCCGTTTCCTTCTCAACCTCACGGGATTGATTTAAAGGACTTATTCAACTAACGTTATCTTAATATAAAATTAAAAGCGTGTCAACGATTATTTCGTAATGTATCGAGAAGATTCTCATAGTCTTTAGGAAGTGGTGCTTCAAACTCTAAATATTCCCCTGTGCGCGGATGTTCAAATCCTAGTATTCCTGCATGCAGTGCCTGACCGCCGATATCCAATGTTTTTCTTGGGCCATATTTAGGATCTCCTACAAGTGGATAGCCAATATACTTCATATGCACGCGGATTTGATGGGTGCGTCCTGTCTCTAATTGGCATTCGATAAACGTGTATCCATCCATTCTTTCTAACACATGAAAATGAGTAACAGCATGCTTGCCCTTATCTATAACCGTCATACTTTGTCTATCTTTCGTATCACGGCCAATCGGGGCCTCAACCGTTCCATAATCATGGGGGATAGAACCATGTACCAATGCTTTATATTTTCTCGTTACTGTTTTTGCTACTAATTGATTAACAAGGCTCTCATGTGCAGCATCATTTTTTGCAACCATTAATAGTCCAGATGTATCTTTATCGATTCGATGAACAATTCCTGGTCTCATCACGCCATTTATACCGGAAAGATCTTTACAATGAGCCATCAAGCCATTTACTAATGTACCTGTCACATGTCCAGGAGCTGGGTGTACAACCATTCCTTTTGGTTTATTCACTACGATGACATCACTATCTTCATAATAAATATCTAAATCCATTTCCTCTGCTTCTACATCTAGTTCGATTGCTTCTGGTACTTCAATTGTAACTAAATCATTTAAAACACCTTTATACTTTGTTTTAACCGTTTGCCCATTAACTGTAACATGACCGTCTTTTATCCACGCTTGAACCTGTGTTCTCGACCAATCACTGTTAATCATTGAAACGATTTTGTCGATCCGTTCATTTACTTGCTCACTTTGAATGATATGTTCCTTTTTTTCCATGTTTCTTCTCCTTCTTTGCGTCTCTATCCTCCTTCAGCATAACTAGGATTAATAAAATAACGCCAATTACTAAAGATGAGTCTGCAATATTAAATATTGGGAAATCATAATTAAAGATATACGTATTGATAAAGTCTACTACATATTGATGGCGCGCGCGGTCAATAAAATTGCCGATTGCCCCCCCTAAAATAAGACCAAGAGAAACACCATAAAGAATTTTCCCTTTCGTACCTGTCTGAATTAAATAAATCAATCCAATTACAACGATAACAGTGATAATATAGAAGAACACCATTTGATTCTCAAGCATTCCCCAAGCTGCACCACTATTACGATGGGATGTCAGATAGAAAAAATCTTTTATTACTTCGATACTTTCTCCTAGTTCCATATTTTTTACAACTAACCATTTCGTCCATTGATCAAGAATAATAATTATAGCTGCAATTATGTAATAAAACACTAAAGTTTCCTCCAATTCTCGAGTCTCCTTTAGCATTTTAGCATAAACCAGTTGAAAACGATAGCTTGGTTCATTATTTTAAATGGCTGTTTTCGTAAAGTACCCCTTTTTGAATAAAAGCTATTCTCTTAATGAATGGACTTTCTATAATAGGCTTGAATGCTATTTATATCCTCTTTCGTTCGAATCGTTGGAATCATTTCCAGCAAATCAACAGGAAGTAACTCTCCTGACATTTCGCACATTCCGAAATTGCCATTTTCTAGTTTTTGCATGGTTTCTTCTACATCTTTTAATTCCTCTTCAATATATTTATTAATTTTCGAGTCTCTTTTAACCCTTAATGTCGTTGCTAATTCGATTTGTGTTATACGGAGTTCTGTATAAAGCTTTTCAATAGTTGAATTCAATTCCATTACCTCCGTTTCTTTAATTATCTTTAGCATTTCCATTGAAGAAGACAAAAACCGATTAAAGATTTAACAGCCATAACAACTATTAACGGAGGTGGAAGTATTTCTCTTACTTACCTATGTATAAAAAACTCCACCAGCATCAAGATAATAGACAGACATAACTTTCTCACTATGTAATTATATATTCTTCTTTTCCTTTCCCAATAAAAGGCTTTTACAAAACTTTTTTCCTTGCATTTTTTCTTTGTTTTAAATTATCTTTTAAACACAAAAAAACCGACAAACTATTGAAAGTTTATCGGTTTTTAAAATTTATCTCTTAATAATTTTCTTCTACTACATGTGCACATCTTTCACATAATGTTGGATGAGCTTCGACTGTGCCAATGTCTGTTGTAACAGTCCAGCATCTTTCACATGTTTCACCGTCTGCTTTTGATACAACTATTGCAGCATTTTCTAGCTTTAGTGCCTCTTCTGGTGCATTATCATATTTCCCAGCAATTTCAAAACCCGATACGATAAATAATTGCTGTAAGTTTTCTTGAATAGAATTTAGTAGTGTATCTACTTCTTCATTCACATACAGTGTTACTTTCGCAGCAAGGGATTTACCGATGACTTTTTGGTTACGTGCTTCTTCTAATGCTTTAAGCACATCGTCACGTACAGCCAAGAATTTATTCCACTTTTCTTCTACTGCATCACTATTTTCATACACGGTAGATTCAGGGAAATCAGTCAACTGGACACTTTCTTCCTTTACAGAAGAAATATGATCCCAAACTTCGTCAGCAGTATGTGGTAAGATTGGCGCAACTAACTTTGTTAAGCTGATTAAACTTTCATAAAGAACTGTTTGAATAGCTCTTCTTTCTTTGTTATTTGTTGCTTCAATATAAAGGACATCTTTTGAGAAATCAAGATAGAATGCACTTAAATCCAATGTACAGAAATTATTAATATTATGATAAATAGTAGAGAATTCATATTTATCATAGGATTCTGTCACCGTTTTAATGAGCTTATTTAGCTTGATCATCATAAATTGATCCACTTCACGTAATTCCTCATAAGAAAGAGCATCTGTTTCTGGGTTAAAATCAGCAAGGTTTCCTAATAAGAAACGGAAAGTATTTCTGATTTTACGATATCCTTCTGTTACTTGTTTTAAAATAGCATCAGATACACGTACATCTGCTTGGAAGTCTACAGATGCTACCCATAAGCGTAAAATATCTGCACCTAATTGGTTCATTACTTTTGCAGGTATCATGACATTCCCTAATGATTTACTCATTTTGCGTCCTTCACCATCTAATACGAAGCCATGGCTTAAAACAGCCTTATAAGGCGCCTTTCCAGTTACTGCAACACTTGTAGATAGGGAAGAGTTAAACCAACCACGATATTGGTCAGAACCTTCTAGATATAAATCAGCAGGACGTTGCAGATCCTCTCTTTCTAACAATACAGCTTGATGAGAAGAACCAGAATCAAACCAAACATCCATAATATCTGTTTCTTTCGTAAATTCCCCATTTGGGCTGCCTGGATGTGTAAATCCTTCAGGCAATAATTCCTTAGCTGACTTTTCAAACCAAATATTGGAACCATTTTCTCTAAATAAATTCGAGATATGCTCAATTGTTTCATCAGTAATAATACTGTCACCATTTTCTGCATAGAATACAGGAATTGGCACACCCCAAGCACGTTGTCGAGAAATACACCAGTCCCCGCGATCACGAACCATATTATACAATCTAGTTTCGCCCCATGCAGGTACCCACTGTGTTTCTTTAATTGCATCTAATAGATCATTTCTAAAGTCTTTAATAGAAGCAAACCATTGTGCTGTCGCTCGGAAAATAACTGGTTTTTTCGTTCTCCAGTCATGTGGATAAGAGTGTGTGATAAATTGAAGCTTTAATAATGCGCCAACTTCTTCAAGCTTTTCTGTAATTGGCTTATTTGCTTTATCATAGAATAACCCTTCAAATCCAGGTGCCTCTTCTGTCATAACCCCTTTATCATCGACAGGACAAAGAACTTCTAATCCATATTTTTGACCAACTAGGAAGTCATCTTCCCCGTGTCCTGGTGCTGTATGAACACATCCAGTACCAGCATCTGTTGTTACATGCTCCCCTAGCATTACTAAAGAATCACGTCCATAAATTGGATGAGCTGCTAAAATGTTCTCGAGCTCTGCACCTTTTACTTCTTGAACAATATTCGCCTCTTCCCAACCAATCTCTGTTTTAACGCTTTCTAATAAATCTTGTGCAACAAGATACTTGCTTCCTTTTTCCTCGACGACTACATACGTCAAAGTAGGATGAACAGAAATACCTAAGTTTGCAGGAATAGTCCAAGGTGTAGTTGTCCAAATAACAATTTGTACATCACTTGCCAATACTCCTTTGCCATCCTTCACTTTGAATCCAACATATATGGATGGAGACTTTTTGTCTTTATATTCAATTTCTGCTTCTGCAAGAGCTGATTCACTTGTTGGAGACCAATAAACTGGTTTTTTGCCTTTATAGATATAGCCTTTTTTCGCCATTTCTCCAAACACTTTTATTTGTTGTGCTTCATAGGCAGGCTTTAGCGTTATATATGGGTTCTCCCAATCACCACGAACACCTAAGCGCTTAAACTGTTCTCTTTGACTGTCAATTTGTTCTAAAGCATATTCTTCACATAGCTTACGGAATTCTGCAACGGTCATTTCTTTACGTTTAACGCCTTTATTCGTTAAAGCTTGTTCAATTGGAAGTCCATGTGTATCCCAACCAGGCACATATGGTGCTTGAAAGCCTGTCATGGATTTATAACGAACAATAAAGTCTTTTAAAATTTTATTCAGCGCATGTCCAATATGTATATCACCGTTTGCATATGGTGGGCCATCATGAAGAACAAACATTGGACGTCCTTTTGTACGATTTTGAACTTTTTCGTAAATATTCATTTCTTTCCATTTCGCTTGCATATCAGGCTCGCGATTTGGTAAATTCCCTCTCATCGGAAAGGCTGTTTTTGGCATCAGCAACGTATCTTTATATTCCATTTTCTTCCTCCAGCATTTTCATCTTTTTTTCATCATGTATGCAAGCAATATATTCCGTATTCTATTATAGACATTTCTGCTTTTTTAGAATCAGTATACACAGCAAAAAACCTTCTCATCCCCACGAAAGGGACGAGAAGGTTTTTAAAGGTTCCCGCGGTACCACCCTTATAGATAAAAAGAACTCTTATCCACTTAGACATTTTTTAACGGCAATGAACCGCCTTTTCTTACTTCTATTTCAGAAAAGGACTCAAGGGTGATTTTCAACTTCCAACTTATATCAGGCTTACACCGCCCCTGATTCGCTACTTTAAGTTTCACGGAAATCTACTATCCCTATCAACGCTACATGAATATCTATTTGTGAAAAATTATATTTCATCAATCCATCATTCGTCAAGACTTGGGAATTATTTTGTTGAATTTAATTCAGATGCATCTAATTCATATTCTAATAAATGATCCCAATCATCATTATTAAGCATATCTAATTGTGCTTCAATTAGCATTTTGAATCGAGTACGGAATACTTTTGATTGCTTTTTCAATTCTTCAATTTCAAGAGCAATCTTTCTAGCTTTCGATAGCGATTCATTGACAATGCGATCAGCATTTTTTTCTGCTTCTTTAATAATTAATTTTGCCTCTTTTTGTGCATTTCGCTTAACTTCTTCGGCAGCTTCTTGTGCTACTACAATGGATTTATTTAACGTTTCTTCAATGTTATTATAGTGGCCGATACGGTCCGTTAACTCATTTAATCTTTCTTCTAGTTCTTTTTTCTCACGGATAATATTTTCATAATCTTTAATTACCTGGTCAAGAAATTCATTTACTTCATCTTCATCATAACCACGGAAGCCTTTGGCAAATTCCTTGTTATGAATATCTAACGGCGTTAATGGCATAAAGCCACCTCCCAAACTTCGATTTCTTTATGTATCATCCTAATTTCGACAGTATTACCGGATTTCCTGCATTATTTTTAAAAAATAAGAAGAAACGTGAAAAATAATGCTACTAAAAAATATTGTAACATATATAGACAATAAAAAAACTATGTTTTTTGTTTGCAGGAAAAATTATGGGACCATATCTTCCTTCTTATTATCTATTTCAATTTACCTACCACTACCCTCCATTTATCTTTTTTCGTTTTTCCTTCAATGGATTTAATGGAAGCTCGTCCTTCTCCCCGAACAGAAAACACATCTCCTTCTTCACATGTAAATGCAACATTTTCTATTAAAGTAAAATTCACTTTTACAAGTCCTTGTGCAATGTAAGTCTTTGCTTTTTCTCTTGAAAAATTATAGATTGCTGCAATTAGTGTGTCGAGGCGAAGGGAGGAAACAGTCGTCGTCATTTCTGTCCAATGTTCTTCTTTGAAAATTATTTTATCTAATGAAACTTCTGTTAGACTTATCTTCGCTTTCCCAATCGATTCAAGCTGAAGCCTTACATAATCCTCGACTTCTCCTGCAACAATGAATTGAATTTCCTCATCTACAACCAAAATATCACCGAATTTATTGCGATTTAACCCAAGCGACATTAAGCTACCTAAAATATGGGGATGCTCAATAGTGACAAATTTCTTTGGATAATTCACTTCTAATAAAGTCAAGTTAAAATCCTTTATGTCTGCCTCGTAATATTCAGGGTATAGAAGTGCCCGTTTTCTTTCTGCCTGATCATGTCCTCCAAAAAATTGAAACTTTACCTCATGATGCTCACCAATAATCATACCGAGGACTTTTTGTTCTCTTGGATCTAAAAAATCGGTTAATTTCGGGGCATAGGTATTCTCGACATAGCTTCGCCAATTTTCTACTTGATCGATAAAGTCTCTTTCTTCAGGACGAAAATGTTGATAGATTGACATGTTTTTAGCTCCTTTTTTGCATAGAAAAAGGGCTATATTAGCCCTCTTAAATACTTATATAAACCACATTCCTAATTGCTGAATTCCCATTCCAGCAAGGTTTAAAACAAAGATAGCAACAATCGGTGAAATATCTAGCATACCAATTGGCGGAATAACTCTTCGGAAAACTTCTAAGTAGGGCTCACAGACTTTTGCAAGAAAAACACCAATAGATGTTTCGCGTGCACTTGGAATCCAAGACATTAGAATGTAAATAATTAAAGCATAGGAGTAATACTGTAATAATCTAGCTAAAACTAAAATAATAAGTGTCATTCGTTGTTACCACCTCGTATTTTCGTATTCTGCATCCTGCAGGATTTGCGATATATTTCCTGATACTTCCACATTATCTGGCGTACATAAAAATATATCTGTACCAATTTTTTGAATATCTCCACCAATTGCATAAACAGTCCCACTAAGGAAATCTACTATTCGTTTACCTTGGTCCTTTTCAATCCGCTGTAGATTGACAACGACAGCCCGACGGTTTTTCAACTGATCGGCAATATCCTGTGCTTCTGCATATACCCGTGGCTCCACCAAAAATACTTTTGATGATTTTTGAATACTTTGTAAGCTTACTACATTTTGGTTATTAGTTTTCGGCTGTTGAACATGCTGATTTTGCTGATTATGATAATTTTGCTGAACAGGCTGTTTATAATTTCTAGCAGGCTCGCTTGGCTCTTCTTGATAGTTAGCTTGCTCTTCTTCGTAATCTTCATCTTCTAAAAAAAAGAACGTTTTTATTTTCGATTTTATACTCATTTCACTTGCCTCCTATTTCTCGCTTCCTACTAAAGCAGTTCCAATTCTTATCATCGTTGCTCCCTCTTCGATCGCAATGGAATAATCATTCGACATACCCATAGAAAGCTCTGTGCATGGAGCATATGGTAATTGTAGTCCTTTTACATCTTCTTGAATGCTTTTTAATTTTTGAAAGCATTGACGAAGTAATAATTTATCTTCTGTAAATGGTGCCATTGTCATTAATCCAACTACTTGAACATTTGGATAGTTGGATAATTGTTTCACAAAATCAATTACTTCTTCCGGTTCCATTCCATGCTTCGATTCTTCTTTCGAAACATTAACCTGTACAAAACACTTTATGGTACGATTCGCTCTTTTATGTATTTCTTTTGCCAAAGATAGTCGATCCAAAGAGTGAATATAGTCTACATAATCTATAATACCTTTTACTTTTCTAGTCTGCAATGATCCAATAAAATGCCAAATTGGCTTGTCCTGAAGAACTTCATATTTTGCCAGTAAGCCTTCTTCACGATTTTCACCTAGATGAACAATTCCAGCATCCAACGCTTCTTGTGCTCGCTCTATTGTAACATACTTTGTCACAGCAATAAGTGTTATCTCTTCTGGATTCCGATTTACTTTTTCACATGCATGCGCAATTTCCTGCTTTATAACATTAAGATTATCTTTCACTAACATTTTCGTTTCCTTCTTCCTCTCTCCATCCAATATAACTCATCATTCTTCCTGTTTTCCCCTTATCCCTTCTATGAGAGAAAAAATAAGCGTCATCTTCATAGGTACAATAATTAGTTAGATGAATATTGCTTTCCAGCACTCCTGCTTCTAGTAAAATCTGCTTATTTGCTTCTTGTAAATTCAGTCTGTATTGCCCCGGAGAAACAGTCGTATATGGCTTCGCTTGAGAATGTATCACCATATCTATTTCATTGATGACTCGGTCATCCACTATATAATGACGATCTGTAATGGAAGGACCAATAACAGTAAGCACCTCATCAACAGGTATACCGTGTGAAGCAAATACATTGATCATTTCCCTAGCAATGCCTTTAACCGTCCCTTGCCAGCCTGCATGTGCAATCCCAATTGCCTTTGTAATGGGATGAATAAAATATAACGGAACACAATCTGCAAAACATAGAGTTAATAATATATTTTTTTCTAAAGTAAAAAAACCATCTGTATCCTTTAACGCACTTTCATAATCTTTAGCACCCATACCTAAATGATTACTTGTCACTTTGGCAATATGAACTTTATGCGTTTGTTCTGCACCAACCCATCGTTCCAAAGGAAACATTAACTTTCGCGCTACCTCATTGCGGTTAGCTATAACCGTTTCCTTCTGATCATTCACATGAAACGCCATATTTAAACTAGCATAATCGCCTTTACTTTTCCCATCATTTTTTGTTGTGAAACCAGCTAATAAATTGGGGAACTGCTGCTCCCATAAATCAAGATTGAAAAACTGTTTATTTTGTAAAGTAAAAGGTTCCATTATCTAACCCCATCTTTTTGTTTTAGTTTACCATATGGACCTATAATTGGTCACAGAAAAACATGATTTTCTTTGGAAATAAGATTGCATTTTATAAAATGGGGGTTATTTTTTCTAATCCGAGAATCTTCTAAATTAACTATGCTAATTGGTGGCGTCTTATTTCGTTACCTAATGGATAGCAAAGTCACTATTAGTTAAACTAGCACTCAAAACTCGCATGATCCATTTCTATAATTATTTATGTATTTTATTAAAAAAAAGCATTTTTCCAATAGAAAAGGTTAGACAATCATTAAAGTATCATACTTTAAGAAGTCTAACCCGCTATTCCTATTTTAGCTTTGAATATTTTTATTCATTTGTTTAATAGCAGCCTTTTCCAATCTTGAGACTTGTGCTTGTGAGATGCCGATTTCATCTGCAACTTCCATTTGTGTTTTCCCTTGGAAAAATCGCTTTCGCAAAATCATTTTTTCTCGATCATTTAATCGGCGCATTCCTTCTTTTAATGCCAATTCTTCCACCCATTGTATGTCCTTATTTTTTTCGTCACTTAATTGGTCCATTACATAAATTGGATCTCCACCATCATTATATATTGGTTCAAAAAGAGACACTGGATCTTGAATAGCATCTAACGCAAAAACAATATCCTCATGGGGAATGTCTAACTCTTTGGCAATTTCCTCAGCTGTCGGTTCTTTTGATGTTTTATTCATCAACCTTTCTCTGACCTGTAGTGCCTTATAAGCAATGTCTCTCAGAGATCTGGAAACCCTAATTGGATTATTATCGCGGAGATACCTGCGAATTTCACCAATAATCATCGGGACAGCATAGGTGGAAAACTTTACGTTTTGACTTAAATCAAAATTATCGATAGATTTCATTAGACCAATACAACCCACTTGAAATAAGTCATCCACGAATTCTCCTCGATTATTAAATCGTTGAATCACACTTAATACGAGGCGGAGATTTCCATTTACGAGACTTTCTCTTGCGGATATATCTCCCTCATGCATTTGCTTGAAGAGCAATCTCATTTCTTCGTTTTTTAACACTGGAAGCTTTGATGTATCAACACCGCAAATTTCTACTTTATTTCGAGTCAATCTATTTCCCTCCTCACAGGAGCTGCTGTACAAAAAACAGTATCTCCCCGAGAAGGAAAAATATGCATGAGAAGAATTTTTGTTAAATTTCCAATTTACGCTAATTTCAGTTGAAATTATGTGGGACAAGGATTTCTAAACGGAAAAATTTTAAACCATTTTATTAAATTCTTTTTGAAGTCTCTTAATAATTCTCTTTTCTAATCTGGAAATATACGATTGAGAAATGCCTAGCATGTCTGCTACATCTTTTTGGGTTTTTTCTTCTCCTGTTCCTAAACCAAACCGTAATTCCATGATTTGTTTTTCTCTTTTAGAAAGTTGATGTAATGCTTTTACCAAGAGCTTTTTATCCACACTTGCATCTAAATCCTTCGTAATAATATCATCTTCTGTTCCCATCACATCTGATAGAAGTAGTTCATTTCCATCCCAATCAATATTCAACGGCTCATCAAATGAAACTTCTGAGCGAATTTTATTATTTCTCCGCAAATACATCAATATTTCGTTTTCAATACATCTGGAGGCATATGTGGCAAGTTTAATTTTTTTCTCTGGATTAAATGTATTAACCGCCTTAATTAATCCAATGGTGCCAATACTAATTAGGTCTTCAATATTAATACCCGTGTTTTCGAACTTCCTCGCAATATAAACAACAAGACGCAAATTTCTCTCAATAAGCATCGAGCGAGCTGCTTGATCCCCTTTTGGAAGTTTTTCCAAAAGCATTTCTTCTTCTTCTTTCGTTAACGGAGGAGGCAGTGCTTCACTTCCACCAATATAAAATACTTCGTCTGTTTTCAATCCAATTTTAATTAAAAATTTGTACCAATAATAAGATAAGCGAAGCTTCCATTTCTTCATGTGCATTTCCTCCTTCTAAACGATGTTTTTCGTGAGTATAGTATATTAACTAACCTTTTCCTCCACTGATTTTTTCCCTAATAGCATTTTCGGATGAACAATACAATCAAATGCATCCTCAGCAGAGAGAACTTGGTTTGTAAACGAAATCAATCCTTTTTCAACAATAGTTACTTCCTGCTCTTTTTTCAACAGCAAAACATCTGGTTTCACTGCTATAATTAGTTGGTGATCCTTGCCGACTACTTTATATGGAATAATGCGCATCTTACTTTCCCACTCTGGAGCAATTGGCTCACTTCCATAAATAACCTGTTCTGGCTGCTCTGATAAACGAATTAATTCTGCCGGCATATCATTTCCGATATTCTTCAAGGAAACAAACATAACCGGAAGACGAGAGATTGGATCATATACTTGATTTCCGCTATCCACCAATCCCTTTACCGAAAACTCTTTTCCACCAATTTGAAAAATCACATCAATTATTTGCTCATATTGAATCTTTGTAACTTCAATCCCTTCCACATTTCTGCGTGAAAAGTACCAGGCAACAGGAAAGCCAAGAAGGACAAATAGCCAACTAATAGGATCACCAAATCCTTTTACACTTGCAAGAAGGACGGAAGAAGACAGTTGAAAATCAAACTGTATAAAATAATGGGCGCCTATCAATGTTCCTCCAATTAAAAAGGTAGCTAAGTAAAAAATCATCAACGCTTGAAGATAGGTGCGAAATCGCTTATATCCAAAAGCAGTTGCTACCATGATGATCGAAAATAGTAGCTTTGATACAGGATGACTTGTATAGGGACTAAGCGATGTGATGGATAACAAAATAATTAGGGAACCAATGAATCCTCCAAGCAAAATTCTCCAATGAATGATTTTTTTCTTTAAAAGAATTCCAGTTAAATATAGTAATAAACTGTCAAATAGAAAATTTAATAGCCATATTACATCTAGATAAATGGCCAAACATGTAACTCCTCCTCTCCTTCATCGAAGCTTTGTAAATGACTGACCTTATCCTTATTCATCTGCATTATAACTAGAAAGCAATCAAGATCCTCACAGTTCTTGCAAATGAAAAAGGGATCATCGCCAAAGCCACAAAAGAAGTAAATCTTCTCTCTATTAATCTGTTACGAAAAAGTATAACGTACTTGTTCTTGAAATTCTGTCACTTTCTGTAATCAAAAAATCAGAAATTTCCTCTATTTCTAACGGTTTTTGTCACTATATCTCCTAACTGAATATTTTTTAGTTCTAGCGAAATATTATCAGTTTTTTTAATAATTCTAAGCAATATTAAATGGAAAATGAGAAAAAGGGATAATGGATGAATGCAATTAAAAAGGGGATTTTTATAGCTAGCTTAAAAAATCTAGCCTGCAAAATAAAAAACCTCTCCATTATTGTAAAAATAACAGAAAGGTTTTTGCTACAGAAGTAATTATCTTCTGCGGTTTCTATTTCTTAAGAAGGTTGGGATATCTAAAGTATCCTCTGTTTGTTGTACGTTTGTACTTCTCGGTTGTTCTTTTTGAACATTTGGTTCTTCTCTTTTAGGTTCTCTAGTATTAGCTTGATTGCTGTTTTGGCTTGCATTATTGGCATTTGGCTTTAACCCTCCAAATCCAGGTCTGCCTTGCTGTGGTTGAGATAAGTCTTGGTTGAAGCCTGTAGCAATTACAGTAACAACTATTTCATCTTTTAAATTATCATTGATAACAGAACCAAAAATCATATTTACATCTTGATCTGAAGCTGATGCAACAATATCTGCTGCCTCTTGTACTTCATACAAGCTTAAATTCGATCCGCCAGTGATATTCATTAATACCCCTTGTGCTCCGTCAATAGAAGTCTCAAGAAGTGGAGAAGAAATTGCTTTTTTCGCTGCTTCAGCTGCACGATTTTCTCCAGAAGCAACCCCTATACCCATAAGAGCTGAACCTTTGTTTACCATAATAGTTTTTACATCAGCGAAGTCTAAGTTAATTAGACCTGGTGTTGCAATTAAGTCAGAAATACCTTGTACACCTTGACGCAATACATTATCTGCTTCTCTAAACGCTTCAAGCATTGGAGTTGATTTATCTACAATTTCAAGTAAGCGGTCATTTGGAATTACAATTAACGTATCCACTGCGTCTTTTAGTGACGTAATACCACTTGCAGCGTGGGTAGATCTTTTTCTTCCTTCAAAAGTGAATGGTCTTGTTACCACTCCGACTGTTAAAGCACCTAAGTCATGAGCGATTTGAGCGATAACTGGTGCAGCACCTGTACCAGTTCCTCCACCCATTCCAGCCGTTACAAAGACCATATCTGCTCCCTTTAAAGCCTCTTCAATTTGTTCTTTGCTTTCCTCAGCAGCCTTCTTTCCTACTTCAGGATTGGCACCTGCACCAAGGCCTCTCGTCAACTTGCCGCCAATTTGCATTTTTATTTCTGCTTTCGATAAATTTAATGCTTGTGCATCTGTATTCACAGCAATAAACTCTACCCCTTGAACACCATGTTCAATCATTCGGTTAACAGCGTTATTACCACCGCCACCTACTCCTATTACCTTTATTACAGCTAGTGAATCTATATTTGTATCAAATTCCAACATGACAAATCCTCCTAATTCGTCGATATTCAGCAGTATCGAACTGTCCGCATCTCAAGTCTTGGTGATATGGAGTAACATACCATTTAAAAATATACCTAGACTGACCCTAAACGACTCTCAGCCTTCTCGAAGTTCTTTTTATTAAAACATGTCCATCCTATTAAAGCCATTCATTAATCGAAGAAATAACCCATAAATTTCTTAAACTTTGAAGGTTCCTTCTC
Organism: Bacillus sp. T2.9-1; assembly: GCF_950097965.1. Taxonomy (NCBI): domain Bacteria; kingdom Bacillati; phylum Bacillota; class Bacilli; order Caryophanales; family Bacillaceae; genus Bacillus; species Bacillus sp. T2.9-1. Next base: position 11,830 of record NZ_CATNHG010000013.1, on the reverse strand, counting down.
AACTTGTTTTTTCTCATATGCTGGTTTTTGGGTTGCTTGTTTTTGAACTTTTTCCCTATTTTCAGCAGGAACGGTGACAGGATTATGGATATTTCCACCTTGAAGTTTACTATTTTTATAGGAGAATTTAATTAACCCAACAGCAGTAGTATATTGTGGCTCTCTTACTCCAATATAATCAGGAATAGCAATTCTAACACGGCTTTGGAAAACATCTTGTGCCAATTCTAAAATTCCTTTTGTACTAGCAACCCCACCAGTTAATACGAATCCTCCTGGAAGATCGTATACACTGTGTCTCACTAGTTCGTGACCAACCAGTTCAAAGATTTCTTCTAATCTAGCTTCTATGATATCAGAAATCTCTAATTGATTAAATTGTTGATGCTGATCGCTTCCTATAATAGGAACACTAAATACCTCCTCTTCAGAAGCATGATCATAAAAGGCATATCCATACTTTATCTTGATTTTTTCTGCATCTTCTGTCGTAGTACGAAGACCAATCGATAAATCTTTTGTGATGTGGTCTCCTCCTATAGGAATTACACTAGTTGCTTTAAGAAAACCATTTTCAAATACAGCAATTGTGGTGGAACCACCGCCAATATCTATTAAAGCAACCCCTAAGTTTTTTTCATCTTTTGAAAGTGCGAAGGAGCCTGAAGCAAGTGGCTGCAAGGAAATATCCTGAATTTCAAGTCCGGCTCTTTCCACACATCTTAAGGTGTTATGTAGTATGGTTTTACTCCCTGTTATTATGGTACCTTCCATTTCCAGTCGTACACCTATCATTCCTCTTGGATCGGTAATTTCGTCTAATCCATCAACAATAAATTGCTTAGGAATAATATCAATAATTTCTTTTTCTGGGGGAATGGAGACTACTTGTGCTGCATCCTTTACCCTAATTACATCCTCAATTGTAATTTCGCGATTTTCACTAGAAACTGCAACTACCCCACGTGAAGTTTGCAGATTTACATGATTTCCCGAAACGCCAACAATTACTTGTTTTATTTCCATCCCAACCATTCTTTCGGCTTGCTCTATTGCCTGTCGAATAGAATGAACGGTTTCATCTATATCCACAATTGAACCTTTTTTTAAACCTTCTGATGGAACGATGCCTACACCAATAATATTTAAAGATTCGTTAATCATCTCGCCAATGATAACTTTTATGCTGGATGTACCGATGTCTAGACTTACATAAAGTTCATTGCTGTTCATTCTCGGGCACCTCCTTTTGCATTTTAAATAAAGTGAACAACAAATTATGTCATACAGTAGAAAAATAAAATTTTAACATTTTTATTAAGAAGTAACGTCTTCTATTTTCATCGTTTTTTGATATACATAAGATATAAGATAAATTTCATCTTTAACTATTCTATTGTATACCAGGCAACACCATATTTTCACTAAGTTTTCACTTAGTGTCAATAAGATTTTAGACTTTTTTACTATAAATAGGACTAATTACTTATTCATTAAAGGAATTTCATCATTCACTTTGACATTTCTATTAATATTTAAATTATTCGCCAAAACTAATATATTCCCTTTTTTCTCTGTCAACTTTTTTCAATTTTTTCGGGAGAATTAGTATTTGATTTCTTTAAAATAATACTTCTAATTACAGCAATGTTTTGAAATAGTCTCACACCAAATGCAAAAATCGCCGCTAAGTATAAGTCTACACCAAGATGAACACCTAGAAAAGCTAAACTTGCTGCAAGGACAATATTAAAAAAGAAGCCTGTTACAAACACCTTTTCATCAAAAATATTTTGCAGATGTGCTCGAATCCCACCGAATAAGGTGTCCAATGCTGCTAAAACTGCAATCGATAAATAATTCGCATATTCTTCTGGTACTTTTATATCGGTTAATAGTCCAAAGACAAGCCCAACAATCAACCCAAATATAGGAAGCCACATTATGAATCGCCTCCTTCATTTGTATTTGCAGGCTCCATATTATGGATAGTAACAGCCTTACTGTATGCTGGAATCGTGATTGCCTTCTCTGGCTTTTCTACATTTAATAAAAGATTGGAAACAAAAAATTCATCTGCTGATTTAGAAACCTTCATGTAGTTAAACAATTTTTCTGCAGTACTAGCATCTTTCGCTATTACCTTTATTTCAATCGGCAGCTGATTAAGGGGATTTCCATCCATTTTCAACACATTATTTATTTCACGGATAACAGTTGTATTCACATAGCGATTATCATTGATCGCTATCTCCTCTGCCCCATATAAATTCAACTCATTTACCAATCGCTGTAATAATTCAGATGTCACTTCTCCAGGTTCTTCCCCTAATAGAATTTCTGTATTAACAGATGCAATTTTTAAGATGATTCCATTTCCTGTTACTTCTGTTAAACCAGCTTCCTGCTTTAATTCTTTTAGCGTATCTTTCAATACCTCTGCTTTACTTTCAGAGGTTTCATTTTCATACTCATCTAATTTTGCGTTTATCGATCGAATTTCATTAATAAGCTGCAATTCTAATTTTTTTTCATTTATTAAATCTTCTCTTAGTTCCCATGTATCTCTTGTATCCCGTACTACCGGTTCTTTTATTGTCTGAAATTGTACTGCAATCATAAATCCGACAATAAGCGTTATTCCAGTCATTGTTATAAAATTCTTATTCAAAGCGCATCATACTTTCTACTCATCATACTTACTGTTAATTTACTTTCAAAGGTTCCATTTGAATCGACCGTTTTTTTTCCAGGCTAAATCTAACATTATCATTTACTAACAAATCTTTTACACCACCATTAATATTGATTGCACCTTCTAATACATCGCTATCACCGATTGCCGTAATAACAAATGGTGCAGGGTGTTGGTAACCATCCACTTCAATTACCGGTCCATTACAGAGAATATATGAATTATGTGATAGTCTTTGCCCGTTGATACTAATTGCTTGTGCACCTGAAACATATAGCTCATTAATCACTTTAAACACATGATGTTCATGGACCAAGTAATTATTCACACTATCTTCCTTTGGATTATATTCTCCATCTTCTAAGGTAATTTGCACCCCTTCTCCTTTTACAGCAACTTTTCCTAAATAGATACGATACTTTTGGGCATCTTCTGCTAAGTTAGAATATGTTTCTGCTTCATTCGAAAGATTCTTCTCTAATTGAACAAGTTTCTTTTGGGATTCCTTTAATTCCTTATAAAGATCGTTATTTTTTTCTTCCTGCTCTATTAATTCGTTCCGCAATTCCAAATCTCTTTCAAATTGGCTCTCACTAATTTCTTGCTTTTCGTCCTTTTTTGTATTTTGATACGAAAAGGAAATCATAAATCCAAGTACGAGAAAAACCAAGGAGAAGATAACATTTCTTCTTCTTTTATTAGTCTTCACTCTTCTTTTCCCCTTCCGAATCGAAAGCTTTGAAATAAGAACCTACTTCTAAATCAATTACTCCCTTTTTGTCTGTATTTAGCTGTGCAATAATGGATGGATAATGCTCCATTTTATCCGAAAAAGAAGCTAAAGAAGCTAATACTTGATTTCCGTCATTCATATAAACGGTAACATGCCACTTATCGGTATCTTTAGGAGTATACCTTATTTCAGAAATCGCATTATACACACTTGCTGGAAGTTTACTTAATTCCTCCCCTATTTTCGTTATGACAGTGTCATTTTCGCTCTTTATATCTTTGATAATAGGAGCATCGTAGGGACTGTTTGTCATCGCTCTATCATGTAGCATATCACCATTTTCTAGAAGCGGAATAAATTCATTCTCCACTTCAAAGTAAGCAATCTTCCTATATTCTTTTACGTCAATTTGAACAGTATTTGGAATAGAGATGGAAACTTTTGCAGACTTCATTCCACCAGCATCTTTCAGTTTTGATGCTAACTGATCTTTTTTGATTGTCCAAATATTTGTTTCGGTTGTAATTCCACTCATTTTCTCTAAGTCTTCATAAGTATATAAATGATTCCCAGTAATTTCGATTTTTTTTACATGACTTAAAGGTGATTGGAAATAGATAACGCAAACGATGATAAGGAAGAATAGAAGGAGAAGGAAAATAAGTCGACGATTCGCCTTTTTTCGTCTCTGTTCTTTTAATTTTGGAATTCGATCTTCTAAAGAAACAACCTTCCCATTTTCCAAAAAATCACCCCGGTATTTTTAAATAAGGAAATAGTAAAAAACCATTCAAAGGTTGTCCACCTTTTTATTCGCAAACCGAAAATTTGCTTTCTAATCAAATTTCCGATTTGCAATTTCCTACTTTTTCTTGTTATCGATAACTTCCTTCATTACATTATATAACCTCATTGCCGCATCAGGAATCCCTAGTTTTTTGGATGCCTCCTTCATACCTTTTAACACATTAGGATTCAGCATAATGGCATCCATTTCTTCCACTAATTTTTGTCCATTCATATCCTTTTCTAGAAGCATTTTTGCTGCTCCATTGCTTGTTAGTGCAGTCGCATTTTTTTCCTGATGATTGTTCGTCACATAGGGACTCGGCACAAGAATACTTGGAATGCCGAGCGAGGTTAGCTCGCTTAGCGTTGTTGCGCCTGCTCTCGCAACAGTCAGGTCAATGCTTGTTAATACTTCTGGCATATTATGAACAAATGGCTTGATAATTACATTTTTAGGATTTCCTACTAACTCTACTTCTTTTTTTACCGCTTCATAATGCACTTCTCCGGTTACATAAAGTACTTGATATGGTTTATCCCCTAATTGGGGTAACGCTGTAATAACAGCATCGTTTATCGGTCTAGCACCTCTGCTTCCACCAACAATAAGAACAGCTGGGGTTTTCAATTGTAAGCCAACCGATAATCTTCCTTTAATGCCATCCTGATTTAACACTTCTGAAGCTCTAGGATTCCCTGTCATCACAACTTTTTCTTCTGGAAAATAAGAATCCGCTTCTTCAAAGCAAGTAGCTACTTTATCAACATATTTGCTTAAAAATTTATTCGTTAATCCTGGAACACTATTTTGTTCATGAATGATGGTTGGTATCCCAAGCTTAGCAGCTGCATAAACAACCGGACCACAAACATATCCGCCTGTTCCTATTACCACATCTGCCTTAAACTCTTTTAATATCGCCTTACTTTTTTGTACACCAGCAATAAATCTCCAAACTGTTTTTAAATTTTCTGGAGACAGTTTCCGTTTAAAGCCTGTAATATGTATTGTTTTAAAGGGAATATTTTCCCTTCTGACTAATTTATTTTCTAGTCCTTGCTCTGTTCCAACATAAAGAAACTCAGCATCTTTCACTTCTTTTTTTATTTCGCGAATCAATGCTAATGCAGGGTATATATGTCCCCCTGTTCCTCCACCACTTACAACTATCTTCATTCTTTCCACCTCAAAATACTTCTCTTCTCTACTTTGAAAAATATGTTATTTTTCTTTTCTTTTTACATTATAGCTTCAATTAATGAAAAACAGAAATAATCTTCTGCTATTTTCTAAGAATTTTTTTACTTTCCGGTCAACCCCCAACTAATAGATACCTTATTGTACTATATTTTAAACACCCTTTATGAATATCTTGAAATTGATAATGAAATGTAACACATTCCCCTTTTCAGCACCATTTTTGTCATGATTGCAAAAAGTTTATCATATGTGCGAAAAAAATAAATTTTTGATATTCTCAGCTTTTTTAATGATGTTTTTCAGGTAAACAAGCTATTTATTAGCTATGGTAAGTATTTATATTAATCCCTTATGGCTTATGTGTGCCCCAAGGGAAGAGAATGGAATTACCTGCAAGTTCTTCCTTTTTAAAAAGGCAATAAAAAGAACCTAGTGATGGGAATAAGCACCCTACACTAGGTTTCAAAATTTTAAATAACGTTTAATACCTTGAAAATCTGCTGACATTTAAAAGAATACCAATCGCGATTAACATGAGGGTTAAAGAAGATCCTCCATAGCTTAGAAATGGAAGGGTAATCCCTGTTACAGGCATTAGTCCTGTTACAACTCCGATGTTAATCATAACTTGAATCGCAACCATAGAAATAATTCCAACCGCTACAAAACTACCAAACAAATCTTGTGCGCCTAGAGCGATTCTTATTCCTCTCCAAAGCAAGAGGGCGAATAATAATAAAATCAGCGAGCCACCAATAAATCCTAATTCTTCTGATAGAATCGCAAAAATGAAGTCTGTTTGTGGCTCCGGCAGGTAGAAAAACTTTTGCCGACTCTCCCCAAGACCTAAACCAAATAATCCACCTGGACCAATTGCATACAAGGACTGAATGATTTGAAACCCGCTTCCTAATGGATCAGACCAAGGATCAAGGAAGGAAGTAATCCTTTTAATCCGGTAAGGAGCACTCGCAACCAATCCTACAAACCCTGCAACACCAATAAGACCTAATATCACAAAGTGACGAATTCTAGCACCAGCAATAAAAATCATGACAATACTTGTACCAACCATAACCGTACCAGTACCTAAATCTGGCTGAAGCATTATCATTCCAAACGCCAGGAATACTAGCCCTAATGAAGGGAGCAAGCCTTTTTTAAATGAAGTAATATGCTTTTGATTTTCTGACAGAAACTTCCCCAGGAAAATAATCATTGCTATTTTCATAAATTCAGAGGGCTGAATAGAAAATGCACCGACTCCAATCCAGCTTTGTGAACCATTCCGAACTAAACCAACGCCAGGAATTAAAACGACTATAAGCAATACAAAACAAACAATAATAATCTGTTTAGCCCAAGAACGCCATATCCAGTAATCAAGATTCATTATAAATAGCATTGCTGCAATTCCGACGCCCGCAAAAAGCATCTGTCTTTTGGCAAAGAAGAAAGAATCACCTAAATTTCGTTCGGCCATTACCGCGCTAGCACTATACACCATGATTAACCCTATTGCCAGTAACGTAAATGTGAGAATCATTAGAATTATATCTGGAGTCGTTTTTTTTGATGGCACCATTAACACCTCGAATTGCAAGATTTGGGCTTGAAGAAAAGAAAAGCGCGTGGTATCCAAATTTCATGTGTTCTCGAAATCGATTCAAAAAAAGAAAGCTCTGTAAATTAACGGTTGAGAAGTAGCAAAAAGTTCAAAAGTCATTTCATTCCCGCATGGCATAAAATAAACTTTCTCCTTTTCTCTACTACCCTTGTTATCATTTACAGAGCTTACTTCAGGTAAGAACGTTTTATCCTGTTAGATCATTGATGTGTTTGTTCATACAAATCAAATTTTTTCTTTCAACGCCTACTTACAGACAAGCCCTTATTTAAGCATATGCACCGCATTAATAAAAATGTCTCCTCTGACCTCAAAAGTTTTGTATTGATCCCAGCTTGCACATGCTGGGGAAAGGAGAATTACATCTCCACTTTCTGATAAGTCATAAGCAACAGGTACTGCTTTGTCCACATTATCGACGCGTTTAATTGTTTTTATTCCTGCAAGTCTACCTGCCTTCTCCACTTTTTCAGCAGTTTGTCCAAAAGTAATCATGGCCTTCACATTTTTAAGCGATGGAATTAGTTCATCAAATTCATTTCCTCGATCCAAGCCACCTGCCAGTAAAATAACTGGCTCATTAAAGGCTGCAAGGGCATTTTGTGTTGCTAAAATATTGGTTGCTTTCGAGTCATTATAAAATTTTCGCCCATGTAATTCTTTAATAAATTGCAGACGATGTTTAACCCCTTTAAATGTACTTAGTACTTCAAAAATACTTTCATTTGACACTCCAGAAAGCTTAGCCGCAGCAACGGACGAAAGGATATTTTCTAAATTTAAGGCACTTAAGTATGTAATATCAGAAAGTTTCATTATTTTTTCCTCATTAAAATAGATGACATTATCTTTCACATATGCACCAAACTCTAATTCCCGTTTTGCAGAAAAAGGAATAATTGTCGCATTACTGTTTTTCGCGATATTCATTACTACCTCTTGCTCCACATTTGCAATTAAATAGTCATTTGCATCCTGATTCTTCGTGATATTCCCTTTTGCCTTTGCATATTCGTCTTTTGTTCCATGATAATCCAAATGCGCCTCATAAATATTCGTAATGATTGCAATATGTGGCTTGAATTTCTCAATACCCATTAATTGAAAAGATGATAATTCGATAACAATTTTATTATCTTCCTCTGCAACTTGAGCCACATTCGAAGCAACTGTACCAATATTTCCGGCAATGAGTGGCTTTTTCTTATCTGCTTCTAACATATCAAATAATAATGTCGTTGTTGTCGTTTTCCCATTTGATCCAGTGATGGCAAAAAACGGAGCTTCAGAAACTCTGTATGCAAGCTCTACCTCTGTAATAACGGGAATATCGCGTTCTATTGCCCCTTTAATCATTGGATTAAAATAAGGAATCCCTGGATTTTTTACAATAAGCTGGAATCCTTCTTCTAATAATTCAATGGGGTGGCTACCGCATATTACTGTTATCCCTTGCTCCAATAATCCTTGCGCCTCCGGATTCTCATCTAAAGGTTTACTATCATTTACTGTTACGAAGGCACCTAAATTATGTAGTAATTGAGCTGCGCTTACTCCACTTTTGGCAAGACCTAATACAAGTATTTTTTTATGATGATAATCGTTAATCTGTTTCATTATAACCACACCTCAATATAAATTCCTAAAGCGGCAAATAATAATCCAACCGTCCAAAATGTGACAACTACTCTCCATTCTGACCATCCAACCAATTCATAATGATGATGCAGTGGACTCATTCGGAAAATTCTTCTTCCTGTTGATTTAAAGGAAATAACTTGAAGAATAACGGAAAGCGTTTCGATAACAAATACTCCACCAATTAGTATCAGTAGAATCTCTAGTTTTGTCAAAATTGCAATGGCAGCAATCGCGCCACCTAGTGCAAGAGAACCTGTATCTCCCATAAATACTTTAGCTGGATGGGCATTAAAAACTAAGAATCCTAATACTGCTCCAACAATCGCTACAGAAAAAATACTAATTTCAAACTGAGATTGGCTCCAAGCAAGAACAGCAAATGCACCAAAAGCAACAGCAGATGTACCGGAAACTAAACCGTCCAAGCCATCTGTTAAATTAACAGCATTTGAAAATCCAACTAACCAGAAAATAATAAACAATGCATAAAACCAGCCTAATTCCAATGGTTTATCAACAAATGGAATCGAAATAGCGGTCGAGAATTCATTTTCACGTAATACAAAGTAAAAAATAAGGGAAATGATAATCTGACCTAGCAGCTTTTGTCGAGATGTCAATCCTAAGTTACGCTTCATCACTACTTTTATAAAGTCATCTAAAAACCCTAATAAACCAAAACCAACTAAAACTAATAATAATAAATATGTCTTAATTGTTGGCTCTGAGAATTTATTAATCATTACTAAAGTTGTTACAACAATAGAAAAGATAATCATTAACCCACCCATTGTTGGTGTTCCCGTTTTTTTCTGATGGGATTTCGGTCCTTCTTCCCTAATGCTTTGTCCGAATTTCAATCTTCGCAAGAAGGGAATAAAAAAGGGAGAAATCAATACGGTTATTAAAAAGCCTAAAAGAATCGTAAAAAAGATTACTTTCTCCTGCATTTTAGTTCCCTCCTTTCATTTGCGTGCTCGTTTTTAATACATGCTCTCTAATTACCGGTATATCATATGATTCCATCATGGAATGCAGACTGTTTTCTTTCAAAAAAATAAATTTTGTTGTACTTTCTTGTGTTTGCAATTGTTTCTCATAAATTTCAATCATTTTTAATATGCCTTCCTTTAAATCTTTTGTATAAAAAATAGGGAAATGATTAGGTGTATAAGATGGGAGATCCACCCCTTCTTCCCAAATCGCTCCTATTGCTCCATTCGCTATTGCAATGCTCAAATCACCAGAATTCTCCTCATAAAAAGGAATAAATAGCCCTTTCGACTGCTTCGTGTCTGCTATAAATGTCACGGTTTGAAAAAGTAAATCTTCCTTCACAAACCCTTTTGCTTTCGGTATTGCCTGAAGGATTACATTATAGGACAGTGTCATTTTTTCTCTCTCCTATCGCTTCTTTTGCAACTAAACGGTCATCAAAATCTAACACATCAGAACCAATAATTTGATATGTTTCATGTCCCTTTCCTGCAATTAAGATAACATCGCCATGCTGTGCTTGATTTACCGCTAAAGTAATAGCCTCTTTTCGATCAGGAATTATCGTATAATTTTGTTCTTCCTCCACTCCTGCTTCCATATCTTTTAATATGGCAATTGGATCTTCACTCCTAGGATTATCAGAAGTAAGAATAGCATAGCTCGCTTCCTGACAAGCAATTTTTGCCATTAAAGGGCGTTTTGTTTTGTCTCTGTCTCCCCCACAGCCTACAATGACATAAACTTTATTCTCGGCAAATTCCTTCACCGTCTGCAGGGCATTTTGTAAACTATCAGGTGTATGGGAATAATCAACAATCACTGAAAAGTCTTGCCCAGCATTCACCGTTTCAAATCTTCCTGCAACTCCTTCTACCTTTTCTAACGCTTTAATTGTTACTTCTAATGGAATATTGCTTGCAATCGCTGCACCAATGCTTGCTAACGAATTATACACATTGAATTTGCCAACCATTTTCAGTTGGACATATTGCGTTCCAAGCGGAGTATGTAAATCAAACGATGTACCAGCAGCTGTTATTTTTATATTTTTCGCCATAATATCCGCATCTTTATCAATTCCATATGTAAGTATATAAGCAGCTGTAATGGTTTCATACTCGTTCGCTGCTGCATCATCTTTATTTAGGATAGCAAACTTCGGCTTTTCCCCTTGAAAGGCATTTCCTAATCTTGTAAACAACAGCCCTTTTGCTTTTTTATATTCCTCCATCGTACCATGATAATCTAAATGATCCTGACTTAGATTTGTAAATACAGCAATATCATAATCACAGCCAAATACTCTGCCTTCTACAAGGGCATGTGAAGATACTTCCATTACAGCTGTATCCACTTTTTGTTCCACCATTTGATGGAACACCTTCTGAAGTGTCACGGCTTCTGGAGTAGTATTTTTTGTTTCTTGAATTTCCTCATCGATTTTTGTATACATGGTACCGATGATTCCTGTTTTTTTATGCGCCTCTTTTAAAATAGCATCTATTAAATGGCTCGTTGTCGTCTTTCCATTTGTTCCTGTTATCCCAATAAGCTTGAGCTTTTGTGTTGGCTTTTGATAAAACACATCTGCAAGCACACTACTAGCCCTTTTGGTATCTTTTACTACGATAACTGGAATAGGCAAGGGCAGTTTTCTTTCAGCAATGACAGCGACTGCGCCAGATTCATATGCATTCTGGGCAAAATCATGTCCATCGACTGTATATCCTTTTATACAAATAAAAAGACTGCCTTCTGTTACTTTGCGATTATCATTCTCTATTGATTTTATTTCCACATCTTCTCCAATATAAGGAGTGTATGGCTGTAAACTCTCAATAAGTTTTTTTAATTGCATCGCTTTTTGATTCCTCTTTTCTCTAGCTCTATATGTACTCTAAATCACTCATAAATATTAATTATATACTAAATAATGAAGCAACCATATAGATTATACAATTTTCTTAGCGTATTTTATTTTACATGATTAAATAAAAATTATCTATGTTGTACCTTATGGTACTGTCAATATTTTTGTGTAAATGACTTTTCAACTTCTCAAGGTAGATGATCACCTTCGTATTCAAATAGATTTGTTCGAAGTGTTGATTTGGGTGTCTAGGAAAGGGCTAGCCCTTTCCTAGA
>NZ_CATNHG010000012.1:0-2150 GCF_950097965.1 Bacillus sp. T2.9-1 | reverse complement strand
CTAGGAAAGGGCTAGCCCTTTCCTAGACACCCAAATCAACACTTCGAACAAATCTATTTGAATACGAAGGTGATCATCTACCTTGAGAAGTTGAAAAGTCATTTACACAAAAATATTGACAGTACCTGGATTATGCAGGTAATACTATTGCGGCATATTTCAAGTATTTAGTGGATGTTTTAAATATTACTTCAACTTTAGCTAAGTCAAAAGTTAGTGATTTAGAAGAATATTTATTATCCGAAGCGACGAAATCGATAAAACATGAAATGATAAAGTCTTTATTGAATTTTTTAGATTTTTATGATGAATTGGATTCAACGGAAGAATATATACAGCTAGCCAGTGAGCTTCATGAAAAACTCGAAATAGAACCGAGGGAAATTCCATCAAGCAGAGATTGCTTAATGTTCCTATTCGCCTTAAATAATTTTTTTGATAATACTCCTTCATCAGATTGGCGATATTTATATTTTACTCCAATAAGGATTTGGTGGATACTAACTACCAAAATCCCAATGAGAATCGGTGAATTTCTTAAAATACGAAGGGATTCTCTTAAAGTAAAAGAAACGGATAATAAAGTTCGATATTATCTAGAGCTACCTAGATCTAAGGAGAAAAACAACAAAAAAAGAATTCAAGTTATTGATAAAATTGAGATTGATAAGAGTTTTTACAATTTCATAGATTCCTATATTATTGAATCAAATAAATACGGAGAGTCGGATTCATTAATATCTTATATGGTAATTAGAAAACTTAGAGAAAATGTTATAGAGAATAAAATTAATAGTTTTGTCAAGAAACGTAATGATAGAATAATTGATCATGAAACTTTTAGAAAATTGTTATACGATTTTTATGAATTCATTATTAAAAATCCACCATATAATTTTTCTGTTCGAGATGTCGGGAATGACAATCTTGAAACAATTTCAAAAAGTCGTGAAGAAGGAAATTATTTCGATATTGAGAGGCGATTACGACCTAATGATACAAGACATTTAGCATTTATGTTTTTGAAGCTTCAAGGCCTTCATCCGGTAGAAATAGCTCGTCTAGGTGGTCATTTATCTCTCAGCTCACAAACCCATTATTTTAAGCATAGGGAATTTGAAACTGATTCTTCAACTATTCAACTATTGAGATTATTTGACATGGATTGCCAATACTTTAAAACAAGTTTTTTTAAAACAATAAATGAACCAATAATTAGTTCAAAAATAAATGATGAATTTAGAAGACGTTTTGTATTAAAAAACGCTGAGCCTGACCGAGATAAGTGGGATAAATTAGAAATAGGTTGGTGTTCAGCGAGTATAAAACGTTGTAAACGTCACTGTTTTATATGTGATGAATATTGGAAAATAGAATTTGATGAATTTAAGACAAAATATAATGAGATTATTAAGTGGATGGATTCTACGGAGAACAAAGCAATTAAGGTTTATAATTCGTTGGGACATATCTATGACCAAATTCATAGTAATAAAAATGAGCAGCTGAAATTGGATATAAAACTAAAAAAAGTGTTATACACAAAATCAAAGGAATTAAAAGATTTATTAGAAAGTATCGGGGCTTGTGTTGATCATATCTATGAACAGACAGGGGTGAACATTGAATGGCAAACAAGTATCCAAAAGACAAAATCGACGAATTACTTGACAGATATGTAGAAGAAAATAAGGTCAAAATCATTAACAAAAGACCATTTGCTGAATTTGTGACAGAATTATTCGAAAAAGGCGAACTTAGTTGGTTAGATAAATCCATTCCTGAATACTATTGGAGAAAAGCAGCCTATGAAGGATTTCATTATATTGAAAGATACAATGAAGCTGTAAATACTCCAATACTTATAGAAAATGAGAATCCGGAAATTAAACTTCCAAGTATAAAGGATTCAATCGAAAAACTAATTAAAGACCCATCTAAACTATATAAGACGTTGGAGCCTTATGAAAAGGAATTAAAATTATTATTAAAAAAAGAAAAGAAAAGTGAAAAGAAAATAAAGGAGCATTCCTGTTAGAAGGATTTTCGGGGACTTGAACAAAAAAGAGCCCTCTTGGTATGATACGGGGTGTCAAATCGTGGACCGAAATGACCCCTAACTTAGTTAACCAAGGAGGACTCCAAAATGG
>NZ_CATNHG010000011.1:0-3248 GCF_950097965.1 Bacillus sp. T2.9-1 | reverse complement strand
TGTAAACTGTCACTTTATATCCTCTCAAATACCGTTGGAATTTTCAAATTCCTTCAGAATTGTTTATATACTTCTCTGGAATAATGTGCTAAATTTTTTGCATATTAGAAGGGGGAGTTTTTTTATGATCAAATTTCATGATTTTGGTATTAGCCTAGTGGAGTATGGGGAAAGAGGAAAAAAGAATGAATTTCCATTGTTTGATCAATGCCCAAACTGCAAATGTCATTCCCATGGGAATCTTCATCGTAACGGCTATTACTGGCGTTATGGAATAACTGATGAGACAACCGTACGGATCCCAATTTGTCGCCTAAGATGTTTACAATGTGAAGTGAATATCTCTATTCTTCCGGACTTTCTCATCCCGTATTTTCAACATACTATTCATACAGTTTTAGAACGAGTGAAGAAAATTCTTCAAAGGAAAAAAGCAAAAGGCAGCCGCCAATTAGTCAGGTTTTATCTAAATCGTTTCTTAACATGTATAAATTGGATTCATAGCTTCTTTATCAGCTTGGGGAAGATAAGTGGCATGTCGGAGGATATAAATAGCGAAGCCACAAAATATATGAAAATGATCCTTGATTTTGGCGAATCACCCTTCTTACGAAGGTCACGGGGTCACTTATCAAAATACTTTATGGCAAATTAATTCTATCATATTTAGGCGACTTTAAAAATATTCTTTGTCCCACATACCTTTTTCATAGTCAGAAAATATCGAAAAAAGTAGAATAATAACCATGGATGACCGGTCGTCCTTCTATGAAAAAGGAGGAAGATTCCATGAATGAAAAAGAGCGTGAACAAGTGGCCCTATTTCGGTATGGCCTAATAGCCCCCCTATTGAATGGGCAAGTTGATTCGAAGGAATATTTAAATGGAATGGAGGGAAAGGTTCATTCTGTCCCCCATTATGGAGAAAGGAAAATTGCAGAGAAAACAATGAAAGAGTGGCTTCTTCATTATCGAAGAAATGGATTTGAAGCATTAAAGCCCAAGAAGCGCTTGGATCGAGGGAATTCTCGAAGACTATCCCCTGATGACCAAGATCTTGTCCTTGAAATACGAAAAAAATCTCCCCATATGCCGGTTAGTGTTTTCTACGAACAACTAATCGAGCGTGGAGAGATACAAAAAAACCAAATATCTTACTCTACTATAATTCGATTATTAAAAAAACACAACCTTGTAGGAAAACAAATGGTGGCGATACCAGAAAGAAAACGGTTCGCTCACGAAAAGGTGAATGTGTTGTGGCAGGCTGATTTATCCCATGGACCTTATGTACCCGTTAATGGAAAAAAGACAAAGACATTTTTAATTGCCTATATTGATGACTGTTCTCGTCTTGTGCCGTATGCACAGTTCTTCTCGTCAGAGAAGTTTGATGGATTAAGAGTAGTCACGAAAGAGGCTTTAATTCGCAGAGGGAAACCTACCATCATTTATGCGGACAACGGTAAGATCTATCGATCTGAAACGCTTCAATATGCTTGTGCCCAACTCGGAATTACTTTAGCTCACACGCAGCCGTATGATCCCCGTGCAAAAGGGAAGGTAGAAAGGTTGTTTAAAACGATTCAAACACGGTTTTATCCGTTATTACAAGCCGATCCAGCTCATTCACTAGAAGAGTTAAATGAACGATTCTGGAGCTGGTTAGAGAAAGATTATCACCGAAGAGTTCATGCCTCTTTAGAGGGTAAAACGCCCCATGAAGTGTTTCAATCTCAACTAAAGGATATAACATTTTTGGAGGATTTGTCTATTCTTGAGACCATCTTCTTGAAACGAGAACACCGGAAAGTAAAGGCTGATGGGACGATTACGTTAAATAAAGAGCTCTACGAAGTACCTTCCCGTTTTATCGGTCATTCTATCGATGTGAGACTAGACGAAAATGGTGTCTATATCTTTGAGGATGATAAGAAAGTCGCTGAAGCAATTCCTGTATCCATGAAGGATAATGCGCATGTAAAACGGGCTCGCTCGCCATTTTCATTATCTCAAACAGCTGAAGTGAAAGGGGAACAAGACCATGTATAAATCCTTTTACTCTTTAGCTCAAGCACCATTTTCGAAAGATATACGCCCTTCGGATGCGTTTCCTTCCACTGATTATCAAGGGGCTTTAAACGCATTAAATTATTTACAGAAATCGAAGGGAATGGGTCTTCTTATTGGGGATCCTGGCGCAGGAAAAACGTTTACCTTACGGTCTTTTAAGGAGTCATTAAACCCTTCTTTATATCACGTAGTCTATTTTCCCCTTTCAACTGGTGGTGTAATGGATTTTTACCGTGGGTTAGTATATGGCTTAGGGGAGGAACCGAAGTTCCGTAAAGTCGATCTCTTTAGGCAAATTCAACAAGGCATTGAGCGAATGGCAGGGGAACGTAAGATCACACCTGTTTTCATTTTAGATGAAATGCATATGGCAAAAGATGCTTTTTTGCAGGATATAGCACTATTATTTAACTTTCATATGGACTCAACCAATCCATTTATCCTAGTTTTAGCTGGCTTACCACATTTAAAGACTCGATTAGCATTAAATCATCATCGTCCACTATCACAGAGAATGATTATGAAATATGAGATTCAGCCATTATCCAGAGAGGAAGTTTCCCATTATATTCATCATCATATGAAGTTAGCAGGAGCGAAGATGACCATCTTTACAGAAACCGCGGTAGAAGCTATCGCATCACGGTCTCAAGGTTGGCCACGGGTTATTAATACATTAACGATTAACAGTTTATTATTTGGCTCTCAACTAAAGAAAGAACTGATTGATGAGGAAATTGTCAGGTTAGCTATAGAGGATAATGGCTTATCATGAGGCGTGGAATATTAGTATTTGACCACCATCTTCAAGAATGGAGAGTATGGTTAGGACATCAGCCCCACTGGATAGACCAGGGTTATGCATTTGAGATACGGGTCCAAAACAGGTATCTCCATGCATACTTGGAGAAAGATTTTGATTGGTTCGTAACTCTGGAACACGAAGTAAGGTTTGTACTCCACACTTACGAGGTGTACAAAATTCGAATAAAAAAACAGGATTATATGCCAGTTGATGCCCCTTTTTAGGGGTTTTCTTTTCCTGAATTTAAGACGGAATAATTTGAACAAGATTTTGCACATTCCGAAATAAAGTGAAAAAAATAGCACATTATTTCAGATTTCCTCCCGGATTAATGTGGAAAAGAGTATCTGAAATATTGTGCTCGTTTACA
>NZ_CATNHG010000010.1:0-4038 GCF_950097965.1 Bacillus sp. T2.9-1 | reverse complement strand
TTCCCATAGCGTAAGCTAGTAAGATCCCTGAAAGATGATCAGGTTGATAGGTCAGAGGTGGAAGCGTGGCGACATGTGGAGCTGACTGATACTAATAGATCGAGGACTTAACTAAAATGATTACTCATTTCTTTCTTTTACTTCATAATCTAGTTTTCAGGGAATAATTTTTAAAATTATACTTGAAAAAATCTCAAAAACATGTATAATAAAATATGTCTTGAGAAAAGTCTGGTGGCAATAGCGAGAAGGTCACACCCGTTCCCATACCGAACACGGAAGTTAAGCTTCTAAAGCGCCGATGGTAGTTGGGGGTTCTCCCCCTGTGAGAGTAGGACGTCGCCAGGCATACCATATTATTCCGCAGTAGCTCAGTGGTAGAGCATTCGGCTGTTAACCGAACGGTCGTAGGTTCGAGTCCTACCTGCGGAGCCATATTGGAGAGCTGTCCGAGTGGCCGAAGGAGCACGATTGGAAATCGTGTAGGCGGGTAACCCTGTCTCAAGGGTTCAAATCCCTTGCTCTCCGCCATTAACTTTCTATATGGCCCATTGGTCAAGCGGTTAAGACACCGCCCTTTCACGGCGGTAACACGGGTTCGAATCCCGTATGGGTCACCATTTACATATCAATCATATTTATGGAGGATTAGCTCAGCTGGGAGAGCATCTGCCTTACAAGCAGAGGGTCGGCGGTTCGATCCCGTCATCCTCCACCATTATTATTATCGCGGGGTGGAGCAGTCTGGTAGCTCGTCGGGCTCATAACCCGAAGGTCGCAGGTTCAAATCCTGTCCCCGCAATCTGGTCCGGTAGTTCAGTTGGTTAGAATGCCTGCCTGTCACGCAGGAGGTCGCGGGTTCGAGTCCCGTCCGGACCGCCATTTTTAAAAACATCATTAATAGCAATAAATTATGGCTCAGTAGCTCAGTCGGTAGAGCAAAGGACTGAAAATCCTTGTGTCGGCGGTTCGATTCCGTCCTGAGCCACCATTTATGTCGGAGGGGTAGCGAAGTGGCTAAACGCGGCGGACTGTAAATCCGCTCCTTCGGGTTCGGCGGTTCGAATCCGTCCCCCTCCACCATCTATACAGGGGTATAGTTTAAAGGTAGAACGAAGGTCTCCAAAACCTTTGGTGTGGGTTCAATTCCTACTACCCCTGCCAATTTTTATTAATTATTATGGCGGATATGGCGAAGTGGTTAACGCATCGGATTGTGGCTCCGACACTCGTGGGTTCGATTCCCATTATTCGCCCCATTTTTTTTGACACTTTTTTTATTTTATTGCATATAAATAGTATTGGGCTATAGCCAAGCGGTAAGGCAACGGACTTTGACTCCGTCACTCGTTGGTTCGAATCCAGCTAGCCCAGCCATTTGCGGAAGTAGTTCAGTGGTAGAACACCACCTTGCCAAGGTGGGGGTCGCGGGTTCGAATCCCGTCTTCCGCTCCAAGAATATTATGGCGGCATAGCCAAGTGGTAAGGCAGAGGTCTGCAAAACCTTTACCACCGGTTCGAATCCGGTTGCCGCCTCCATAATCGTTTATAATTTATATTTGTTACATATCATGCCGGGGTGGCGGAACTGGCAGACGCACAGGACTTAAAATCCTGCGGTAGGTGACTACCGTACCGGTTCGATTCCGGTCCTCGGCATTACCCAAACAAATTATAAACGCGCCGGTGTGGCGGAATTGGCAGACGCGCACGACTCAAAATCGTGTTCCTTCTGGAGTGTCGGTTCGACCCCGACCACCGGTATCAATTCTCGTTGATTTGAAGCGATTTCCCTTTATTGGGAGGTCGCTTCTTTCATTTTCTACAGCTATTTTTGTCGTGCGAACAACAAAAACGAAGTGAAGGAAGGCGTCCATTATTCGAATATCAATCCGAAAGGGGTTTTTCGAATGGGGCGACGTAAGAATAAATTTTCTCCGCAAAATCTTCAAGAATCTTCTAACGAACTAGAATCCTTCGAATTTCTTTACAATCTGTTTATTCGTGATTGTAGGATTCGAAATCTTTCCAAGCACACGTTACAATTCTACAAGAATGAGCTCACAAAATTTTGCAAGCGATTGGAAAGGAATTACGTTGACACAAGACCCGCCACAGTTAGCGAGGAAACGATAAAAGAAATCGTCATTCTTGGCATGATGAACGAAGGCTTGAAAGATACCACGATCAATACAAACCTTCGTGCCGTTCGGGCGTTCTTCAACTTCTTAGCGAATGAGGGTTTCATTGTTGAGAATCCAATCAAAGACGTCAAACTTGTCAAAGAAAAGCGAACAATCATTCAAACATTTTCCCGTGACCAAATTCACGCACTTTTAAGGCAACCAGACCGAGAAACGTTTACAGGATTAAGGGATTACACAATTATGATGTTTTTACTTGAAACGGGCGTCCGAATCCGTGAACTTTGTGACATTCAAGTCCACGATATTAATTTTAATGATGGCGTTGTTCGTATTGACGGAAAGGGAAACAAGGAACGCTTTGTTCCAATACAAAGGACAATGAAAAAACAACTTTCCCTATATTTAAGAGTTCGGGGGAATTTAGACACGGGAACGCTTTTCGTAAATATAGACAATGAACCGCTTCGAATCCGTGCCGTTCAATCTTCTATACAAAAATATGGACGTATGGCTGGAATTAAAGACGTTCGTTGTTCGCCGCATACTTTCCGCCACACTTTTGCAAAAATGTCGGTGCAAAACGGGGCGGACGTGTTCACGTTGCAGCAAGTTCTTGGTCATACGTCAATGGATATGGTTCGATTATATGTGAATATGTTCTCGAATGAGATTAGGGAAAGTCATTCGAAATTTTCACCGATTGAAAAACTATTTTAGGGAAGGAAAAGGGGAAGAATACCAATGACGGCTTTTGGTGCTATTGAATTTCAAGAACTGAAAAGACACGAATTATTTTCAACAATTCAAGAAATGGACATATCTATCTATTCGTATATTGACCATATTCAAACCGATGTCCCGCAAAGTGTTATTGACGTTCTTCTTTGTCTTGGAAAGGCGTCTTTGCGTTGTGTTGGATTGTCGTTCATGAAACAAGCAACGATTGCAGAACAAACGGGATATTCCCGCAAAACAATCAATAAGGCATTGAAGACGCTTGAAATGTTGGGCGTCGTTGATTCCGTGCGGACTAAAACGAAAGCAGGTCGTCCAAGTGTGAAAGTCATTCGAATTCTTCCTTTTTGTCTTGAAAGGTTACAACAAGGGGTTACATCATACATAGGGGACAATTCCAGCAATGACGGGGGTTTGACGCTTATTGCCGAATTCGAACCATTTGAAACCGAATCAAAAAACAAGAAAAAGATATTATTAGCGATAATAAAGAAATCATTGAAAAAGTTTCAAATTTATCAACAACAATCGACATTGACAGCAATCTGAAAAAAATTGTTCGTTATCTTGCATTAAAAATCGGCGACAAAGTGAAAAACGGTCTTCAAATTCAATCGTTTAGTTCTTATTGTGAAAAAGTTTTTTCGAATGAAATCCGTAAATTTGCCGTAATGAAGAAAATTGAAGAAGCGAAGCAACAAAAAGAGGAATCCGTCCGCCGTCGATTTGACAATTTCGTCTTGAAGTATTTCGGGGAAAAATTCGAAGATTTAGGGGCATTCGTCCAAAAAGAAGCCGTTCGAATGTATAAAGATATTACTGAACCGAAGCCGAATCCCGTTCCATTTTATAATTGGCTTGAAGCGTAAAAAATCGCAAATGCAGCCCGTATTTTGGCTTATAAGGTGCTTGTTTGCGTCCGAATGGTTTTATATTTGGAAGGTCGAAAACGTACGAAATACGAGCAATACGATAGCTGTTTTTCGTAATTTGGGCAAATAAAAACGCCAATCTTTATGAATTGGCGACTTTTTGATGGTTTCGAAAACCCCTGGCTATGCCGGGGGTTCCGGAGAGCTTATAGCGAGGTAACAAAAAAACCTCCTTTCATGGTAGGATAAAGTTGGTTTCCCGACCACTTTATCTCACGCAAGAA
>NZ_CATNHG010000009.1:0-3332 GCF_950097965.1 Bacillus sp. T2.9-1 | reverse complement strand
AAAGTAAGTAAATAGGTTATAATTTGAGGGTACAATTTGTCACTTCCTATTCTAGGTTGTTGGGTGTGTGGTAACCTCAATTATCCTTAGAATTCAGGGGGTGGCAATTTTTTTGCTCAAAAAGCCCGCTATTATAGGATATAATAGCCTATTTCTATATAAAGTTTTGACAATACGTAAAAGAAAGTGGGGGGTTACATATGAAAATCGCCTTTGCTACAGATGATGGAAAACATGTTGACACACATTTTGGCTATACAGAGTCTTTTGATATTTATGATATTTCAAAGGAGAAATATGAAAAGGTTCAAACTAGAGTTGTTTCATGTGCTAGCGAGATAAGTGAAAATAATCGAATTGACTATCGAATAAATAGAATAGTAGATTGTAAATTACTTTTTATTACACAAATAGGACCAGCTGCAGCCGCTCGGGTAACTAGAAATAAGATTATGCCCATTAAAGTTAAGGAAGGAACGTTAATACAAGAGCAGTTGGATCGATTGCTGTTGTTGTTACAAAGCAAGCCACCATTGTGGTTAGCAAAAGCGTTAAATAGTGAAAAGGAGAGTAAATTATAGGGATTAAGAAAAGGAGATAGGTATGAGTTTTGAACAAAATCAAGATAAACCGATTGATTTTTCTAGTCGTTATAGCCGTCAGTTAAAGTTGGTAGGCTTAGAGGGGCAACAAAAGTTAAAAGATGCAACTGTATTTATAGCTGGGATTGGTGGATTGGGCGGAACAACAGCCATTTATCTTGCGGCAGCAGGAGTCGGAAAATTAATCATTTTTCATGAAGGGAATATTGCTTTGCCAGATTTAAATCGCCAAATTTTAATGGAGAGCAATAAAGTAGGAAAACAAAGAATACCAAGTGCTCTTAACAGCATTAAACGGATAAACCCAGAAGTGATAGTGGAAGCTTATCCGGAAAAAATTAGTTATGAAAGGGTTTATCCATTAGTAAAAAGGGCTGATGTTGTAGTAGATGCTCGTTATGATTTTCCAGAAAGATACGAATTAAATCGCCTTTGTGTAGATACTGGAAAAATAATGGTTGAAGCAGCTATGTCAGGATTTGAGATATCCTTAACAACCATTAAACCAAAAGAAACGGCATGTCTTGCATGCGTATTTCCCCAGCAGG
The DNA here is from genome assembly GCF_950097965.1 of Bacillus sp. T2.9-1. Taxonomy (NCBI): domain Bacteria; kingdom Bacillati; phylum Bacillota; class Bacilli; order Caryophanales; family Bacillaceae; genus Bacillus; species Bacillus sp. T2.9-1. The sequence continues at coordinate 2,182 of NZ_CATNHG010000009.1, read as the reverse complement.
ACCCGAAATGGGAGCCGCTTGGATTCCCAGTACTTGGAGCAACATCAGGTATAGCAGGTTGTTTAGCCGCGATGGAAGTAGTAAAAGTGATAACAGGTATCGGTGAACCTTACTTCAATAAATTATACCGTTTTGATTCTTTACAATTTCAGTCTTCCACTTTTTCTTTAAAAAGAAATCCATTATGCACACATTGTGTTGGAAAGAGGGATGAATGATGTTCGATAAAAACTTACAAGATTTATATGATGCGGAAGATTTTTTTGAGTTCTTTAAGGTGCCATATCATCCAGAAATATTAAATGTATCCCGTGTTCATATATTAAAGCAATTTCAAAAATATCTAAAAGAAAGTGGTTACTTTGAAAGTAATGAAAGTGAAAAAGAAGTATGGAATATTCAAAGAGCTTTATTATTTAGAGCATACCGAGATTGTGTTAAACCTACCCCAATAAGACAAAAATTTTTCCCAGAGTTTTATAAAAAGAATGGAGCTTTTTTTGCTTTTGATCAAATTAGACAAAGGGAGGAGAAAAAGTGATGTATTGGACAGAGGAGGCAACCAACAAATTAATAGAAATAGTAGAAAAACAAAAAAGAAAAGAAAATGGCATTCGAATTATTGCTCAACCTGATGATATAGAGGGCTTCACATATGAGCTATACTGGGAACATCAAGTAATGCCTACTGATGAAACAATAAAACAGGAAGGATTAAATATTTTTATAGATAAACAGTCACATCAGCTATTAGAGGATACAGTCGTTTATTTTACGATTCAAGAAGGTAAAGAGGGGATATTTATCATGAAAACAACCTCTGACTGTTCAACTTGTTCCACTGTTTGTTTTTAATTAAAGGAAAGGGAGAAGGGGTGTAATAGTGAATATTCAATTTTGTGATACTACTCTAAGAGACGGTGAACAAACAGCTGGAGTTGTTTTTACAGCCTATGAAAAACAAATGATTGCAACACTTTTAGCAGATGCAGGTATAGAACAAGCGGAAGTTGGAATTCCTGCAATGGGAGTAGAAGAACAAAAAGTTATTCACTCTTTAGTAGAAATGCAGCTTCCAATCCAATTAATCACATGGAATCGAGCAGTTAAGGCAGATATAGATGCATCTATACAAACGGGAGTAAATTGGGTTCATATCTCGATACCAACTTCAGAAATCATGATGAAGCATAAATTAAAGAGAAATAAGGAGGAAATAGCTCTCCAGATTCAGCGAGTAGTGGCTTATGCACAATCTTTTAATCTACATGTATCTGTTGGATTTGAAGATGCTTCGAGATCGTCTCTTTCTTTTTTGATGGAGTTAATTCATTTATTATATCAAAATGGAGTGAAGCGATTTCGTTATGCTGATACAGTTTCCGCATTATATCCTTATACAGCTGAAAGGAATATAAAGGAATTAGTAAGGAATTGCCCAGAAGATATTGAACTGGAAATACATTGTCATAATGATTTTGGCTTAGCAACAGCTAATACACTAGCTGCTATCCAGGCAGGAGCAAAATGGGCCAGTACCACAGTTGGTGGAATCGGAGAAAGGGCAGGTAATGCAGCTTTTGAAGAAGTAGCTATGGCATGGAAGCACTTATATAACGGCAAGATAAATGTAGATACTACCTATTTTCATTCACTTAGCGACATGGTATTTCAATCCTCAGGTAGACAAATTCCCGAAGCGAAGCCTATTGTAGGATCGAAGGTGTTTACCCATGAATCTGGTATACACGTAGATGGTTTATTAAAATATAGTAAAACCTATCAAACCTTTGATCCAATGGAAGTTGGCCAGAATCACCATTTCGTTTTAGGAAAGCATTCAGGTTTAAAAGCAATCTACTATTTTTTAGAACAAGAAGGCATACAACTTGAAACAGGGAAAGCGCAAGTACTCCTTGATTATGTGCGTTCTAACATGAACGAAACGAAGAAAACAATGGAAATAGCAGAATTGAAAAGTGTTATTTTTCAATTAGACAAATAGCTACTGAGTAATAATTGTTCAAATAAAAAATAGGAATAGTGATACCTATTTGAGAGTATAAAATATTTTGTGTAAATGAAAATTTCCATGTAAAAAGGAAGACCTTCTCTTGGTAGAATTAAGTCACCACAACCAATCCTAGAAAAGAGGTCTTCCCTATGAATCAGTTTACAACAG
>NZ_CATNHG010000008.1:0-3362 GCF_950097965.1 Bacillus sp. T2.9-1 | reverse complement strand
GGACTGTAATAGATAGACTCGCTTGGATTCAACCTGTTTTTAGTACGCATAAATAAACACCAACTTAAATAATTAATAAGTCTATTATAACCTATTTTATCCGTTGGTGTTATTTATTCCGTGTAAGAAAAAAAACCTTAACAATGTATGTTAAGATTTTTTCATAAAGATTACTTTATATATTTTTCTTCGTTCATAAACAACAGCCCTTTTTTTAGGACGCGAGCATGAAACTTAGTGCATCTTTTTTTTGTTTTGTATATCTTTCACTTTTTGTGGTGTTACATCATTACCTTTTGGATCAAAAATCTTTACATTTTCAATCGTATTTACCATTGTGGAACGGAAATTTTTCAAATACTCACCACGGAGCTTAGTTTGTTCTTTTGCTTCTTCATGTGTTAGGCCCGTCTCTTTTTTCTTTTTTGCAAGTTCATTTATGCGATCAAGTTTATTTTTAGGAAACATTTTAAACTCCTTTATAGAAATAGTATATGATTTCTGTTTAATAGTCTTCTTCATTTACTTTTGCTGTGTTTACATGTATGGACTAAAGGTGGTTATTTATAAAAGCAAAAATAAAAAGCTCAGTCTATAAAAATGAACTGGCTAATTGAAAATCTATTATATCATAAATACATGTACATTCCTATTTTTAAGCATAGCATAGAAGTAATCTAGTCTTTCCTATTATAGCTTCTCCATATATTCTTGATATCTGCGATGAATAGTCGCCTTTGAAAAATGATATCCAAGTCCCTTTAAAGTGGAGGTTATTTCTGTAAATGTTAACCCATTTTGCTTTAGTTTTACGATTTCCTCTATGGGAACATCTAACTTCTGTCGACCTGAATGATCCCCTAAGTTTTTTAAATTCTTGTCTGGGCGATACCCATTTTCTACAGCTCTTCTCATGCCTCTTTTTATCTTTAAATTATGTATTTTCCGTTGATATTCTTCCACTATGCTAACAATCTGTAAAACCATCGTATCGGCTTCTGAAAGAGTAAGCTCTCCTGAGGAAGAGATACTATAAAGTTTAACATTTTCCTTTAAAATGCAATGAAGAATCGCTATCCTTGCATTTCCCCTTCCTAATCTTGTTTCATCCTGTATTAAAATCGACGAAATTTCTTCTTCTTTTATAATCGATAAAAGCTCAAGTAGCCCTTCTCTATCTAAGTCGTAACCACTGGCTCTTTCCGATATGATTCTTTTCACTTGAAAATCCATTTTATTTGCTAACTCTACTAATTCCTCTTCCTGCCTTGCTAGGGAAGTTGTCTGTTCTTCTTTATCTGTACTCACTCGACAATAGATTATTGCATTCTTTTCATTCTTTTTATTCATCATTACTTACTAGATTCCTTTTCTATTATTCTGATGCTAACATTAATTGATGATCCTCTACTTTTACTGGAATGACTAATTCTTCTCCTGCTGAAATATTATTTGCAGCTACATTATTATGCTCTTCAATCCATTTAATAAATTGTTTTTTGGTCATATTATAGGATCCGGCATATTCATTAGATAATTGCCATACCGTTTCACCATTTTTTACCGTAATCGACACATATTTACTAGAATCTGGTTGTCCAGTATTCGCTACAATCATTATACACGCTATAAAACCACAAATTAAAAGAATAATAGTATAAGAATATTTTTCCCACAATTTAGACATTTATAATTCCACCTTTATTTAGAATGTATGTTCGTTTATGCAATTAGTTTAATACGAACAAACGTTTCCTGTCAACAACAAAATAGAACTTATGTTTGTATCCTTATATAGAACGTGCTATAATTAGTACAAGAATAATTTAACGAGGTGCGTATAATGCAGAAGCTTTCAAAGAGGCAATTAGACATACTAGAATACATAAAAGAAGAAGTAAAGCTAAAAGGATATCCACCTTCTGTTCGTGAAATTGCAGAGGCTGTTGGACTTGCATCCAGTTCAACTGTTCATGGCCATTTAGCAAGATTAGAGAGTAAAGGATTAATCCGTCGTGATCCAACAAAACCTAGAGCTATTGAAATATTGGATTTAGAAGAAAGTAATATACCAAAATATAATATTATTAATGTACCTGTAGTCGGAAAAGTTACAGCGGGGTTGCCTATCACTGCTATCGAGAATGTCGAGGAATATTTCCCGTTACCGGAAAGACTAGCACCAAGTGATGAACAAATATTCATGCTAGAAATTATGGGAGAAAGTATGATTGAAGCAGGAATATTAGATGGTGACTATGTTATCGTTAGACAACAGCATTCTGCTAACAACGGAGACATTGTTGTTGCAATGACAGAGGAAGATGAAGCTACGGTTAAACGATTCTTTAAAGAACGCGACTTTATTCGCCTTCAGCCTGAGAACAGTACAATGGAACCAATCATTCTTCGTAATGTAAGCATTCTTGGGAAAGTAATTGGCGTATATCGTCATATTCAATAATAATTCTCAATATAAGAATATAAGAGCACGCAAAAGGCTTGTCCCATTTTTGGACAAGCCTTTTCTATGTATCATTTATGCTCATAGATGGAGATTCCTTTTATTCCCATTCCTTACAGACATCTACCCAATCAACTGCATTGCTATATATATATAGCTCTTCATTGGTCAATTCGATCGCTGAATTACTGCTTCCACATGCTGGGAAAACAGTGGTAAATCGTTTTAGCGATTCATCCATATAGACAGGCAAATTTTCTACTAACCCAAAAGGACAAACACCACCAACTGCATGGCCTGTTTTTTCCAATACTTCTTCTGGCGCTAGCATCCTTGCTTTTTCTGCAAAGATTTGCTTAAATTTTTTGTTATCAATTTTCGCATCCCCTGCTGTAACTATTAATATGGCATCATCATCTTTCCGGAAAGATAACGTTTTGGCGATTCTTTCTGGCTCTACCCCTAATGTTTCAGCTGCTTCTAAGACAGTAGCGCTAGACGTTTGAAATACTTGAATATCTTTTTCTCTATTCCATTTACTTAAATGAATTTGAACATTTTCTAATGACAACGCATGACACTCCCTGAATATTCCTTTTTTTTTAATAATTTAAAATATATCATTAATTGCTATAAAGCTCAAATTCTTTAAATGAATCGATTGAGTCAAGTTTTTGTGGGAGTTTTTTTAGCTCCCTTTTTATAAAGTAAAACTTCTAATTTTGTATCCGTTTTCTAAATGTTTTCTTTCATCAAAATTTCGTTTTTTTCTTTTTTAAAAACCTTTTAATCCCTGTAAGGCAAAGTGAATGGGTTTTCCAATCGCTTGATTTAAGTATGGCATGTTCTGACGCACGGTTTCTGTTACTAATTTTGTGGGTATTTTTCTTTTCGGTCG
>NZ_CATNHG010000007.1:0-3383 GCF_950097965.1 Bacillus sp. T2.9-1 | reverse complement strand
CATAAAAAAACTCCCCCTTCTAATATGCAAAAAATTTAGCACATTATTCCAGAGAAGTATATAAACAATTCTGAAGGAATTTGAAAATTCCAACGGTATTTGAGAGGATATAAAGTGACAGTTTACATCAATAAGATGTTCAAAAAAGGAGAATTTCTCCATTTGAAGCCGGTGCTTAATATTATCATATATAGTTCCAACATCTGTATAATATTGCTGGGTATATACTAACCGGTTAAAATTCTCTTCTACTGAACTTTTTAGGTAGATCACCCTCTTATTTAAAAATCTATCAGCGCTGGCAACAATAACAGGAATTTTAGTTTTTCTGATTTCATACATATCCGGATCATAATTAAATTTTTCAATTACCTCATTCCGGGTAAACCACTTCTCATTCAATAACTTTAGCAATATTTCTTGCTGTTTTTTTAGTTGGATCACTTTCGATTTTTTAAATAACGTTAAATTACTTGAAATTTTCTTTTCTACTCGTAAAAGACGTTTTTCTATTAGCTGAGTCAACCTCTTAGCAGTAATATTTAAATACATCATTACTTGTTTTCTATTCAGAAACTCCGACTCTTCAAGATCTTTTTTAAGTTTTTCCTCACTCGACACTACGATATTCCTTTTTTTCATTAAGTTATGAATATCGAACTTTCTGACGTACATCAAATCTACTTTAGTTGAAAGCTTAATAATTTCAATCCCTTTTGATTTTAAATATTTCTGGAAGTTATCACTATTTTTCCTACCTAGTAACAACATAGCATCTTCAAGTTTAAAATGATTTAATAAGAACAGTTCAATGCTATCTTTTTTAAAGAAGCGCTTAATATTCTCGTATTTCTTTTCTTTAATAAAAATTAGTGGATACTTCATCTCCACTAGTTCTATTTTCCCTTTATTAGCAAGTTCAATTAATTTTAATATCCCACTTGACCTAAGAGAATCTTTTGAGGAATTTGAACCAAATTTTCCCCACACCTCTAAATCTATATAGTGCTTTTTTATAAAATCTTGTTCCCATTTTTCTTGTTTTTTCTTGAAATCCTCAATATGTGATCTTTTATATAAATTTTTACCATTCTCCACAATAGTTTCAACGTTTAGAATTCCTATATTTTGAATTTGTTCAAATTTCTTTTTTGTAAAGCCCAAGTATAATCTGGATTGATTACTACTGATATATTCTTGCATATCAGATATATTTAATTGTTTTCTATTTTCTACGCTTGAAAGCTTATTCTCACCACTTTCTACTAAATGTAAAACTGCTTTCTTATTAACAAACGTCATATCATATTTTTCTGAAAGCTTTACAACTTCTATATCTTTGCTCATTAAGATTTTTAAAGTATACTGAGGACTTGATTTTCCTATTATTTTCATAGCCTCATTTAAATTAATATAATCATTTAAAAAATATTCAAGACTTGCTTTCTTAAAAAACCTTTTTATATTTTTGTATTTGTTGTCTCTTATTGAAACAAGTGGGTAATCTAATTCAACCATTTCAATAAGGCCCTGATTTGCTAAGGAAATTAATTTTTTCACCCCAGAAGAACGCAAACTATCTTTATTAGCGCTGGACCCTAATTTTGACCACACATCCAAGTCTATAAAATATTCATTAAAAAAATTTTTCTCCCAAGCAACATGTTTTAATAATTTTTCATATTCAACATATTTCACATTATTAATGTCTACAATTTCTAAGACACCATGTTTTTGTAATATTTCAGTCCCTTTCCAACGAACACCTAATTGAAAATAGGGACTGTTTTTATCACATAGTTCCCTTATTTTTACTAACATTTTAGAAACCTCTCCAATTACTCATAACTTTATTGTATATTTCGATGTTCTGCTCACGCGTTAGTGCTTGTTGCAAATAAATACCATCATCTTGATCTTCTTCATTACCAATTTTAGTTGCTACTTTTTCCATCATTTCTTTAATTTTTTTTCTTGTTACCCTTCGTTCTAAATACGCCATAGCAGACAACAAACTTCTGTCTCCACGTGAATCTCTTAATTCTTCAATACCTAAGCCTTGATCGATTAACATATTTGTGAAAACAGCTCTACCAATATGTGTACCCCAAGGTAAAGATTCAAGAAATTCTACATCCTCATAGTATCTTTCCTTTCTTAACTCATTCAAAAATATTTTTTTTACACGCTTAAATTTATTTGCATAATTTGGTCCACTTATTGGTACACCAGTTTTATACGATACAAATAATGCATCTTCTACCTTTAATTTTTTCTTACTTTTTAATTCTTCAAGTTTTGTAATATGATCATCATATAATTTTTGTAGTAAATTTGAATGGATAATAAATTGAGGTCTTGGTCTTTTTACTTGGTTATACTGGTTATTTTTTAAATTGGGAAACAATTTATCTTGGTTATCATCAATATTAACAAAAAATGATTTGTTTTCAGTCCCCCTATAGCCCCTTGGTTTTAATGAACTTTCTGTTAAATTAACTACCTCTCCTACTCTTAACCCACCAAAGAATTGAAAGTAAACTCCTAGTGCAATATCTTCTGCATGAGTTTGAGCAATATTAATAAACAGCTTAGCGAGTTCTAGTCTTCCTTCCCCAAAATCTTTTAAGGTAGTCATATCATTATCATTTTTCTTATTTGGTCTTTCAATATCCAATACAGAATCTCCAAATGGTGAAATTAATATTTCCTTACCATTTTTATTGATTTTTTTTATTATTTTTGGGTCTTGGTCAATTGAATCTTGTTCTTTTAAAAAGTTATAGAATCTAGTTAGTGTTTTTTCCCAATAATCAATTGTTTCTGAATTTCTACCCAAATAAGTTCCATAGGTTATAAAGTTAGCCCCATGCTTTAGCTCTAATGCTCTTATACCCTTTTCCTCTAATTTACTATACTCTCCTGAATCATCATCCTCTATTTGAGTATAAATATAGTTTAAAAACATACATATAATCCTTCCAGCCCTTAGTTGAGTACTTGGTGATAACTGCTTGTTTACAAAACACTTAATTATAAAATTTGATATTGGATGTGGAATAATCAATTTAGATTTATTATCTCTTAATCCAATAATAACGATATTACCTGCTTCTAACCTTCCACCAATCCTTTCACTTTCTATTGAAACTTCTCTTGGTATCCATGTAAATTTTTCATCAAGTGGTATATACACTGGTCTACCTCCTACTTCAATATATATTTAAAGTATAACTCACTATTTGAAATGTGAGAAAATAAGGACCACCCGTGAGAACGGGTGGTTTTCTCTGCGGCTGAAAGCCTTTGTTACTGACCAAACCCTAAAGGGCTACTGAAAGGTTCGCCATTTGTACTACTTCTACTGGCCAGACCTCAAAGGC
>NZ_CATNHG010000006.1:0-3412 GCF_950097965.1 Bacillus sp. T2.9-1 | reverse complement strand
ATATTTTCCAGTAAATGGTTTAATATCTTACTGGGTTTCTTAAGTATTGTCTTTTTTAGGTATTGGTTGGCTTACAATTTCCAATTCCTTAGATTTTGGTACTTGACATATTACCGCAGGACTTTTAACATTTTTACAAAATTAATACTATTTATTAATTATAGCATGAGCCTAATAGAATAGTACAAATTAGAATCTGTCTATACAAATAAAAGTATTATTTGTATCTATTTTCCCTGAATTTAAAAACTTGAAACAGAGTGAATAAAAAGAAGTTTCAGAAAAGGGTACTGCAAGATGCAGGAATTTGACAGAGGTTGTCGAATTTTTGTTTAACAATAGGAATAAAAAGAAGATAGGTTATCCATAATAAAAATTTCAGAGAGCTAAAAAATGGAAATCATTAGTATAGCTGAAAGGATAGAGAAATGAAAAAAAGAATTTGGTTTAACCAATGGTTCACAACAGTTGCACATTTTATTGATATGATCCGTTATAATTCAGATGGAATCGAATTTGAAGTATACGGAACTTCTAGCAATGAAGATGCCCTTTACTTAAGTTATTGTGATGCAGCTTTCAAAGAACCAACTGTTACGGGAGAAGATTATCTTCAATTTTGTTTAGAATTTTGTCGTATCCATTCGATTGATCTATTTGTTCCGCGGAAGGAAAATGTCCTTATTGCCAAGCATATAAAGGAATTCAATGATTTAGGAGTTAAGGTACTTGTTTGCCCAGATGCTCGTTTGATGGAGGAGCTCGATGACAAAGAAGCTACCTATCGGTTAATAGAGAGACATTCCCTACTGAAGGAATATGTTGCTATTCCTGATTACTTTGTTGTCAGCGATGCAGAAGCTTTTAAAGCAGCTTATTATGCTTTAAAGGATAAAGGACATACTGTATGCTTTAAGCCTGTGATAGGAGAAGGTGGGAATGGTTTTCGAATCATTCAGGATAGCCTAGACAGCATTGAAGAACTATTTAACAAAGGCATTTCTCATAAAATAACATTTGATCATGCTTATAGTATATTAAAGCAGCAATCAGAATTTCCACCCTTAATGGTGTTGGAATACTTGGATGGAACAGAATATAGTATTGATTGTTTAGGATACGATGGAGAGTTAATGGTAGCTATTCCAAGGAAAAAGGGAAAAGGAAGAGTAAGGGAACTAGAACACAATCAAGAATTAATTACATTGGCGGAGAAAATAAATCAAGTTTTAGAAATTCCCTTTGTTTATAATATTCAAGTGAAATACAAAGAGGGCAAGCCAAAATTATTAGAGATTAACCCACGAATGTCTGGGGGTCTACATTATAGTTGTCTTGCTGGAATTAATATGCCTTATCGAGCAGTTAAATTATTAATGATGGGCAATAAAGCGATAGAACATATAGAACCCCACTTTGGAATTAAATCCAGTTATCTTGAAAAAGAAGTAATATTGAAGAACATTATCGAAAAAAGTTCGCAGGAGAGAGCGTTTCTTTCTAAGTGAATGCCAAAGCAAAGGAGTTTGATATATGCAAACTTCTTTGCTTTTTTTGAAGATAGGTTCATTATTATGTTTCTCCTCTATTTTATAAAAATAAAATGTTTAATTTCCCCTATGAGGATTTTTCCTGCAGTATAATAAAGATAATCAATGAATAAATAAAGAAGGTATCATCTATGATAACAGCATTAATAAATAATAAAATAGTAGGTGGAAGGATCGTAAAAACAGGGATAGCGGTTTTGTTAACCTCTGTTTTTTGCTATTTGTTGGAATGGCCAGTAATGTTTGCAGTTATTACAGCCATAGTGACGATAGAACCAACTGCAAGAGACTCAATAAAAAAAGCATTTATCCGTTTTCCTGCATCCGCAATAGGAGCAGCATATGCTGTTCTTTTTACATATCTGTTAGGAGATCAACCGTACACGTATACAATCGTAGCGCTTGGTACTTTGTTTACATGCCATAAATTACGATTACATGCAGGTATCTTAGTTGCCACGCTTACAGGAGTAGCGATGATTTCCACTGTTCATGACCATTATACTTTATCATTTTTCGTTCGATTAGGGACAACTGGCATTGGGTTAATCGTATCTTCTTTGGTAAATCTTTTAGTCATTCACCCAGATTATTCAAAAGGGATTATGGATAAAATTAGATTTTTATCTGCAGAAGCTGGAAACTTTCTTCAAATGAGGGGGAAGGAAATCATAGCCCAACAGCCTTTACATAAGAGCACAAAAAATACCTTTGATGTATTGAGGAAGAACTTGGATCGTATAGAAACGCTCTGTTCCTATCAGAAAATGGAGTGGAAATTATATCATTCGAGTCGAGAAAGTATGAAGCTTTTTCATTATGAATATAAAAAGGTAGCTATTTTGCGACAGCTAATTTATCACCTTGGGCTGTTAAGCTCTTCAAACTTCACAAAAATATCTCTAAGCGATGAAAAGAAAGAAGAAATGATGAATGCAATTGGCCATATACAAGAAATAATAGAGATGGACGATGTAAAAGAATTGGACTCCGCTATAAGTAAAACACTTTTAATACAAAGTTGTAGGTTACTCCCAAGTGAATTAAAGGAAGAAATAAATAGTGACAACAATTGGAAAATAACTTATTTATTTATGGAGTTAGTTTGTATAGGTGATTTATTAAAGGAATTAAAACAGATAGAAAGGATAGAAGAGCGTAAAAAGTTATCCTGCTATTCCTCAATCCAATCTTTATAAAGATTATCTTATGAACCCTTGTACTTTACCATGATAAATTTCAGTTTTACCAAATAGCTATTTCTTATAAAAAACAAATAGCTGTTTATACATTTGTTCTTTAAAAGAAACGAAAATTCATTGACATAAAGAACATATATGAGTATATTTAAAAGTATAAAGGGGTTTATATACAAAATATGTTCTTAATAACGAATCAATAAAAAAGAGAAAAATATAAAAATAAAGCTGATTATTTTTTTGATTATTTGTTCGTTATTAAGAATGGTTAGAAGGGGGAAAATGATGAATTCTGTTTTACTAACAATAAAAATTAGACACAGTAAACGGCTGGCTACTAAATATTCACAAAAATCGAATCGAGCAAAAGGAGGCTTAGAGAGAAACCATTATTTTCAAAAATACATCTTTTACTATAATAAAGCTAATTTATTGGAAGAAGGTAGAAACAAGGAAGAAATCATTTAAAAGACTTATATGCTATTATATCAATTCTTATACTATTTAAAAAAAGGGTCTTAGCCATTAATAAAGTGTGGACTAACCTAAAATAGTGAGACAATATAAAACACCTCCAAAATGGCAATACTTGAGATAAGTATTGTGACATTATTCGGAGGTGTTTTTGCGTGGGCAAAAAAACTGTATATACAAAAGAGATTA
>NZ_CATNHG010000005.1:0-3945 GCF_950097965.1 Bacillus sp. T2.9-1 | reverse complement strand
GATTTTCAAATATATTATCTATTGATATCACCCCTATATTTAAATGAAAAGGTAACAGATATTTTTGAATTCAAACTCTTTGAGCTGCCTTTTTAGTATTACCGTTTTTTAGTAATGAATTTCCATCGTAAATAAGAAAAAACCCATGTTGGAAGTTATAATACACGGGTTTTCGACTTTTTTTCAAATAAGTCAGAAATATATTAAAAACAAAGTTAAATCTAGATTTAAGATAGAACAATAAAAACAGGATACATCAACTTATAATAATGGAGAAAGCAGACGAGCACCTTGTTCAAAAATGCGCTCGGTCAGGGATCGTTGCAACAAGTCTTCAATTCTTAATGGTACAGAATCAGTAAGATCCCCCTCGAACTGCTCTGTGAGTTCTCTTGCCACATCAGCACTGTACACGACTTGACACACCTCATAATTCAGGCGAAAACTTCTCATATCATAGTTTGCTGAGCCTACGGCAGCAATCTCCTCATCGATGGTCAACACCTTCGCATGTATCATTCCTTTGTCGTACTGGTAGATTTCGACTCCAGCTTCTATAAGTTCTCCGTAATAGGTACGGCTTGCAAGGCCCACGATTTTTTGATTATTGTGGCGAGGAACCAGCAATCTTACACGGACACCACGAGCTACTGCTGTCTTTAATGCCATGATAATATCCGTTTCTGGTACAAAATAGGGTGTGGTTAAATCAATAGTCTTTGTCGCCTGTGTTATACATATAAAGTAAGCTTGCCGAATGACTGGGGTAGGAATTCCAGGGTTTCCTTCCAACGTATGGATATACGCTTTATGCAATGTCCTAGTTTTTCCGGATATGTCCATTTCTTTATCATCAAGGGTGCTCAACTCTGATCCCAATTCGGCTGACCATTTGGAATGATCTGCTCTGCCGATTGAATTGATTTTCGTTACCTCTGATTTTGTTTTCAAATTTGTTTTTGATTTTATCCTTTCCGGCACAGCGATTTCCCAATGAACATCAAAAACAGTCTGCAAGTCGCCTGTTGCTTCCCCTATAATTTGCAAATGAGTGTCCCTCCAAAATCCTACGTCTGGCTTTAATCCTGTATATTCATACCCAACGTTCATACCGCCAGTAAAGGATTCCTTTCTGTCAATCGTCACAATCTTACAATGATCCCGATAATTCCAATTGGACAAAATCCAGGGAAATCGCAGAGGAAATATTGTCCTGCATTCTATCCCTGCTTCAACCATCTGCCGGATTTTTTCACGCGGGAATTTATAACTCCCCAAGCTATCTCTCATAAAACGAACCTGCACTCCATTTAATGCTTTTTCGATTAGCAGTTCTGTGATTCGATTACCAATTTGGTCGTTCCGATAGATGAAATATTCCAGATCAATGGTTTCTTGGGCTTTTTGCAGGGATACAAGGAGTTGATCATATTTTGCTATCCCATTGTTAAACACTTGGACTTGGCCCATTCGAAGCCCATTCACAGTGAAATGCCGTAAAGCATTGGCAATTACCGATGCTGAAGCACCGAATGTCTCAGGTAATTTGTTAGATTCATTTTTAGAACAGGTCAATCTTTTTCGATGAATAAACTTAGGGTTTGATATGCTAAGATATAGCCAGAAACCAATGACAGGTAAAAAAAGGACGATTATTATCCAATTCAAAGCCTTGGCAGGCCGACGAACTTCCCAAATTGCTATGAATAAGATAAAGAACGTATTTAACAGGTATAGATAAAAAATCCACTCCAACTGGAATCCCTCCTTCTGTTTCTCTTAACATGTACAAACTATGTAACCAGTATACGTATGGAATATGAAGGGATTGTCTGTTATATATTATGGACTACCTTTATAAGAACTTGTATAAGATATTAAGAACGAAAAAAGAGAATTAAGGTTGGGAAAGTTCTGACATCACGAAAGGCGTAATGATCTGGGCACTGTCCTAACTAGAGACTTAGTGATTTTGAAAATTACCATCTGGTAAATTCCTAAATATAGGTATAATTTTTTATAAATTTGGAAAATGAAAGTGGTAAATGCAATAAGGAGTAAATAAGAGAAAACATTAATTTATATTGGGAGGAAATCGTCTTAAAATTAGTCGTTAACATCTTTTTTGTTAATGGTTAATGAATGATCGGTATCTCTAACAGCAGCATAAAAAATATCTTTGATTTGAAGATATCCCTTTGCCTTTAGTTCTTCCTTTAACCACTTTTCATTTTTGTTGATTAATTTTAAATTACGCTTTTGCACTTTCCCTTCAATGACAACGGCTATGGGTAATCCGCGGTATTCCACTTTCATATGTAAATCTTTTGGAGTAATAGGAACTAATTCTTTTCTTGGAAAAATGCTAATTTCACCTGTTGCTTCCAAAATCGCATATTCAATATCGTGAATATCCGGATATCCTGATGTTCTTAAATTAGACAACAGCTCAGGTAAAGGATATCTACTTTCCTTTAAATTTCGATAGATAATTTTCCCGTGTTTAATTAGAATAGTCGGTTTTCCGATAATAAAAGGGTTTAACTTATTTAATAAACTTAACTTTGATATAAATAGATGAATGCATGTTATTACAATGATTCCAATAATCCCCTCCATCACTCCGTTTACTTTAATAGAACCAAAAGCTAAATAAGATAAAAAAAGAATCGCTCCAAAATCATGAGGGGTAAGTTGGGCTAGAGCTGATTTCCCTAAAATTTTTACTGCTACAATAAACACAATATAGATAAAAATAACTTTAACTAAAAAAATAGACACTTCTAACACCTCGTAAAAAAATTCACCTTAGTCCGAAATTGGACTAAGGTTTTTAAACTTTTTTCAATTAAAAATGGTATCTTTTTTTCGTCATGTATGAATCTAAGCTAAATCCTTATCCTTTTAAAATAGGGGTCACTTTATCAATGGCTTCTTGTAATTTTTCACTGTTTAACCTATACATTTGTTTGGCCTCTTTTGATTCCGTTCCAAGAGCAAATAGTTCTAAGTCTGCTTGACATTTTTTCAAGGTTGAAAGAATTAAGGGTCTTTCTTGTGGGGGTGCGACTTGTAATTTATCGTCAAACAGATCAATCGTTAACTCTCCGTAAGAATTAACCTGTCCCAGAAATACATTTTCAATCGTTACACCTAGTTTTTCTAATTCAGTTTGTAGCCAAGCCCGACTTCTACCAATTGTAGACAGAGGCTCATCTAATATTTCTCCATCCATAATGACGGTCTGAGGTTCCTTAACGGAAGCAACAGTCAAGTTTACATCTTTCGGTGTCAAAGGTTGGTTTTCTTTCTTGAGCATAACGCTTAGATCCCCGGTTGGCTCTAATACCGCAAATTCCACATCAGCTACCTTAAAGACATCCTTCTTTCGAAGCAATTCCAGTAACTCATCGGTTGTGTATTTTTCTTTTTTTAGATTATCCTCCATAATTTTTCCATCTTTAATAAAAATAGTTGCTCTTCCTTCTATAAAATCACGAAAGCCTTTGCTTTTTAAGGAAAGCAAACCTGCTAAAAAGGGTATTGCCGCGAAGACCACGATTCCGATTATCCCGTTAAACATGTTCCGTTCAAGTCCTGTGATAACTTCTGCGCCAATACTTCCAATTGTAATACCTACAACATATTCAAAAAAAGAAAGTTCAGAAAGTTGCTTTTTCCCTAACCATTTTGTGATTAAAAACAGGACAACGACAAATAATAATGACCGTATTACCACCTCTAACCATTCAGGCACTGCTTACACCCCCTGTAAATATAGTTTTTCTAGAAACCTTTGTACTGAAGTTCCTCTCCTTCTAGTTCTCCTACTCTTTTTTTTAAATCTTTTGTTACTTCGTGTACTACCATCATAGCCTCATGCAAAGTTCGCTTCGATTCATCATCAAGAGTCCGTAATGCTAAACTTGAGAGACTTGCTTCTAC
>NZ_CATNHG010000004.1:0-3621 GCF_950097965.1 Bacillus sp. T2.9-1 | reverse complement strand
GGTTTTTAAAAAAAGAAAAAAACGAAATTTTGATGAAAGAAAACATTTAGAAAACGGATACAAAATTAGAAGTTTTACTTTATAAAAAGGGAGCTAAAAAAAACTCCCACAAAAACTTGACTCAATCAAACGCGTACCATGTCAATATGAAAATGATAATGAATTGTTATAATATATTAATATATATGTGACCTTTGTTCGTACATATGATACTTTTAAAAATTATATAATTCATCGCTTTATTTTTATAATAAAAAAAGTGCTACTCATACTTGGAGTAACACTGATTGTTTTATATTATTTTCGGAAAACGGCGATTATTAACTTGTTTTCGTTCTCTCGTTAAATGGGGAATAGCAATTGATTAATGTAAAAAGTGGTTTTTTAAGAAACAAAAACAAATACCCTCTTTTTATTCTTTTGAAAACTTCTATCTGACTTAGTATAATCTATCCATCTCATTTGATTAATTCTTGCCATTATCATTAAATCGATTTCCGCTTGTGCTTCATCCATAATTTCTTTAATGGCAGGCATACTGAGGGAAAAGTATTCAGAAGCCTCCTTAAATGGCGATTTTCCGACCATTAGCTCCATAAATTGTTTCTCATTTATGGCCATTTCCTCTAACTCTACTTCTTTACTCTCTATGTATTGATAAATTTCCCGTTTTTTTTCTGGCAAATTGGCAATCGCGCTTCGATAAAAAAATTGAACTACTTCAGGATTAACGGAATTCATTTCCTGTTCCTCCATTTTTGATGTGTAGATAAAAGTCGTCAAACCAATAAGCTGACGACTTTTCTTTTTATTCATTACCAGCTGGATTTTTTCACTCCTGGAATCTGTCCTTTATGGGCATATTCTCTAAATGTAATACGGGACATTTTGAATGTTCTCAAATACCCTCTAGGTCTACCAGTCACTTCACATCTGTTTTTTAAGCGGGTCGCTGAAGAATCTCTTGGTAGTTTTCTAAGTGCTTCAATATCTCCTTTTTCTTTTAATTCCATTCGAAGTGCTGCATATTTTTCAACCATTGCTTGCCGTTTTTTTCTTTTACAATTTTTGATTTTTTTGCCATTATTGTTTCCTCCAATACGAAATCATTACGATTTATCGACTATAAAAAATTATTTTGTTTCTCGGTGTAAAGTACGCTTTTTTAAACGTGGGCAATACTTCATCAACTCGATACGGTCTGGATTATTTCGTTTGTTTTTTGTGGTAATATAATTTCTATCTCCTGTTTCTGTACATGCTAAAGTAATTTTCACTCTCATTTTTTCTTCCTCCTAATAAATTTTACTCATTCTGCAAAAAAGGCAGGTAGCGGATCAATGAATTTAGTCCAATCCTTTTTCATTTCCATATCAGTCAATAAACACGCATCTAGCTCTTCTTCCATTTGCTGTTGATTCATGCCAATCCCAATAAACACTAACTCTGTCATGCGATCTCCATAAAGAGGATCCCAACGTTTTTGTAAATCTGGATCTTCTTCTAAAACTTCTTTCTGCTCGCTTTCCGAATAAGTCGCTACCCAATTGCCTGCTCCTTGTATCGTTAAGGATGGACCTGCTTGAGAAAGTAGTCCAGCAATTTCATTTCTCGTAGCCAACCAAATAAATCCTTTCGACCTAACCACTTCAACTGGCCAGTTTACCAACCACTGCATCAATCTAACAGGGTGAAAAGGTTTATTGCTACGATACACAAAGGAAGAAATTCCATATTCCTCTGTCTCCGGAATATGCTCTTCATTTAATTCTTTTATCCAGCCTGCACTTTGACTAGCAGCTTCAAAATCGAATAACCGAGTATATAACACTTGATTTAAGGAAATACGGGAATATTCACTTTCAATGATTTTGGCTTCTGGGTTAAACTTTTGGACTACTGCTTTCAGTTCCTGTAGTTTGCTTTCCGAAACTAAATCCGTTTTATTCAACACAATAACATTCGCAAATTCAATTTGATCGATTAACAAATCTGCTATTTCTCTTTCATCCATTGCATCCACTGCTTGCTTGCGGTCTAAAAGACTTTCACCAGAAGAATAATCATGCCAAAAACGATTAGCATCTAATACAGTAACCATCGTATCTAACTGACAGTATCGGGATAAATCGATACCTACACTCTCATCTACATAGGTAAATGTTTGAGCAACAGGAATCGGTTCGCTAATCCCGCTCGATTCAATGACGATATAATCAATATCACCTAATTGCACAAGCTTTTCCACTTCTAGCATCAAATCTTCCCTAAGTGTACAGCAGATGCAACCATTTTGCATTTCCACCAATTTTTCATCTGTTCTTGAAAAACCCTCCTGTTTCAGCAATGAAGCGTCAATATTTACCTCACTCATATCATTGACAATAACAGCAACCTTTAGGTTTTCCCTATTGGATAAAAGATGATTTAGCAAAGTTGTTTTACCAGACCCGAGATATCCGCTTAAAACGGTAACAGGGATTTTCTTGTTGTTCAATACTCTCACTCCCAAAACAAATCGAAATGATTACGATTTAAAAAATCATTTGTTCTTTGTTCTATTTTTAAAACCCTTCGAACTATTTAATAATAAAACGAAATGATTACGATTTGCAAGTGTTTATAAAGAACTTTTTCATAATTATTTTAATTTGGATGGAAATTTATTGTCTTAAGGGAATTAGCCTTAACTAATTCCCCTTCTTTCTTCTACTATTATGTTAATTTCTCTGCTAGCTTTATACTATTAGTCTCTGTATCAAAAATTCTAGTTCGAATATCATTTTTTGAAAGTAATAAATCATTTCCTTTTTGATCGAAACAGTAAGCAATCGGGATGGAAAAACCACAATTTCGATAGGACCCATCAGCATGGCTTGTCCCTATAATGAAAGCTTTTTCCTTCATTGCTTTTTTTCTTGCTTCTCCAGTCCATTCTTCATATTGTTGCTCACTATACATGCCAACACCTATTGGATTCAAAATAAACTTAACATTTTCATTCTCTAAACCTTCTAATCCTTAAAAATTTCTCTGCAAAGTAAATAGCCTGATGATAATGTGTCATCACTAGTCTTGGATGGTCTATATAACATTTCATTCTCTGGCGTTTTAGCTCTATCTAACATCATCCTTCCAGAACGATTGGCGATAAATGCTCTATCCTTATTATTCACATCTTTATAACCTGAGACAATATATGTATGATGTTTTTTCGCTAAATGACATACTTCCTCTAAATAATCAGCAGTGAAATAGCCCTCTGGAAATAGAATTACATCCACTTCAGGAAAACTTTCTAATTCCACTAATAATTGTTGTAAGCTCTTTTCCATTTTTGGCTGGCCAATTAGGATTTTCATTTTTCCCTCCTGATAACTAGGTTTTTCTATTAAATTATTATTTTTTAGAACTCCTATAAAACATATTACCTATATTATTTGATAAAATAAAGAATAATTTGAAAATAATAATTATCGAATTTATTTTTTAAGGGTACTGTCAATATTTTTGTGTAAATGACTTTTCAACTTCTCAAGGTAGATGATCACCTTCGTATTCAAATAGATTTGTTCGAAGTGTTGATTTGGGTGTCTAGGAAAGGGCTAGCCCTTTCCTAGA
>NZ_CATNHG010000003.1:0-3645 GCF_950097965.1 Bacillus sp. T2.9-1 | reverse complement strand
AATTGACCCATTGAGAAAGTAAATTCAAGTATTAGTTTTGAACAGTTCATTTTTATAAAAAGTTTCATAAAAATTTAGTTTTTTATCCTTGAATTTAGCTGATTTTATGAGCTATGAATATTTCAGGCTTTATTATATGTAAAGTTGTTGCTATGACCCGCAGCCTAAATACACTTCGCTTTCCATTGGTCGAGTGCCGAGCCGCTACCATAGGAGTCTACGTGTATTCAGGTTTATTAGTTATTGAATTTATTGGTTTTTTCTATTGGAAACACACCAATCTTTTAGAAAACAGCACTAAACAGAACTTTTCCATTTCAATCACATATTTTATTTATTATATCACAAGAGAAAGTAAAGGGGTACAATAGCTACTTTGGAAAGATTCTCTCTCTTATTCCTTTTTCTCCTTTCATTTCAATCATCATTATTTTATAAAAAAACTCACAAAAAAAAACCGCGATAATTTCGCGGTTTTAGTGAAATACTATTATATGTAATTATTTCACTGCGTCTTTAAGTGCTTTACCTGGTTTAAAAGCAGGAACTTTGCTTGCTGCGATTTCAATTTCTTCACCAGTTTGTGGGTTACGACCTTTACGAGCCGCACGTTCACGTACCTCGAAGTTACCAAAACCGATAAGTTGAACCTTATCTCCATCTTTTAAAGCATTCAAGATTGTATCGAAAACAGCGTCAACTGCTTTAGTAGCGTCCTTTTTTGATAGTTCACTTGCTTCAGCAACTGCATTGATTAATTCTGTCTTGTTCATGCCTTTCACCTCCTCCCGAGTGTTTCAAATAAAAGCCTAAAATTAGTTTCATATCTTTATTTGTAAACAAATTAACGGAATTATATACGTCCTACCGAATTTTTTCCTAAATGACATACATTTGTTCACTCAAAGAAGTATTCAAGTATAAAGTAACTTAACCCTTACATAAAGAATAAGAAACCTTATATAACGCTAATTCCTTTAAAAGATTATCATAATCGTTTATGCATATCAAGAAATTTTATGTATTGATAGCGATATTTTCTTATTTTGAAATAAAAGCGTAACATTAAAACCATAAAATTTCCATTTACAACCAAAATTAAAGCGTAAAAAGAACTATAACTCCATTGTTTCACTTAAGTAAATGGTGGGTATAAGAATAAATAAAATGCCTCTATTAGGCTTTTTTTATACCAACTTTCGCTTTCTTCTCGAAATAAAATGAAAAAAAAGAACCCTAAAATAGAGTTCTTACAAAATAATTGCTATTAGTCCACCAGAACCTTCATTGATAATTCTTTCTAATGTTTCTTTTAATTTATAGCGAGCATTTTCTGGCATAAGGGAGAGTTTAGCTTGAATGCCTTCTCGGACGATTGAACTTAAGCTTCTTCCAAAAATATCTGAATTCCAAATTGATAATGGATCATCCTCAAAATCCTGCATTAAATATCTGACTAATTCTTCACTTTGTTTTTCCGATCCAATAATTGGAGCAAATTCACTTTCAACATCTACTTTAATCATATGGATAGAAGGCGCTACAGCTTTTAGTCTAACGCCGAATCTAGATCCCTGACGGATGATTTCAGGTTCATCTAAGCTCATATCAACTAAGGATGGAGCAGCAATCCCATAACCTGTTTGCTTCACCATTTTTAATGCATCTGAAATTTGATCATATTCCGTTTTTGCATGGGCAAAATCTTGCATTAATTCTAGTAAGTGGTCTTTTCCTCTAATTTCTACCCCGACAATTTCTTTTAAAATGTCATCATATAACTCATCTGGTGCAAATAGATCAATTTCGGCAATCCCTTGGCCCATTTCAATGCCAGCTAGACCAGCATTTTCAATAAATTCATATTCACTAAATTGAGAGACAACTCTATCTACATCTCTTAATCTCTTAATGTCTTTTACTGTTTCTTTTACTGCTTCTTGGTAATTATCTCTTAACCAATGATTTTCTCTTAATACCATTACCCAGCTCGGTAAATTCACATTTACTTCCAATACCGGGAACTCGAATAATGCTTCACGCATTACATTTAAAACATCTGCTTCACGCATACTTTCTACACTCATCGCAATTACTGGGATATCGTATTTTTGAGAAAGCTCATCCTTTAATGCTTCCGTATTGGGATGATATGGCTGTGCACTGTTTATAATCATAATAAACGGCTTCCCAACCTCTTTTAATTCCTCAATTACTCTATTTTCAGCTTCTAGATAGTTACTTCTTGGAATATCGCCAATAGTACCATCTGTTGTAATAACTACTCCAATTGTACTGTGCTCTTGAATTACCTTTCTAGTTCCTATTTCAGCAGCTTCATGGAATGGAATTGGTTCTTCATACCATGGTGTATTTATCATTCTAGGCCCATTTTCATCCTCATATCCTTGTGCTCCAGGCACTGTATAGCCAACACAATCAACAAGCCTAATATTTACTTCTAACCCTTCATCTACTTTAATAGAGGCCGCTTGATTTGGAACGAACTTCGGTTCTGTTGTCATAATCGTTTTTCCTGCTGCACTTTGAGGAAGCTCATCTTTTGTTCTTGTTCTTTCCCCTTCATTTTCCATATTCGGAATTACGACCAATTCCATGAATTTTTTTATAAAAGTTGATTTTCCAGTACGTACTGCACCTACTACACCTAAGTAAATATCACCGCCCGTTCTTTCGGCAATATCTTTAAAAATATTTACCTTTTCCAAGTGATCCCCTCCTGAACTTTTCCTAGTACATGGGATAGAATTATCCTTTTAATACTATTAGACAATATATATTTATGATGTTGTCCTATCTCTTTATGACTTATTTTTTATTTTCCCCTCCTTTTTTTTGCTAGTTTTTATATTTACTTAGCAAGTTAGTTGTTTATGAACGTAAAAATGGTACCCATCCATACGTTTTTTATTTGATTCTGAAATTTACCTAATTCATAAAAAACACTCATAGATAAAATAAAAAACCTTCTCTTCAATATATACATGAAGAGAAGGGATATGACATTTTTGTTTGGAAAAAAGATAGAAAAGAGACAAGGAAGGGAAAATAATATTAATCAGCCAGTCTTTCTAGTTAACCAACATGTTTCAAGGTTTTCACACATCTCTATAATAAAGCATTTAAACTAAATCATCACTATGATTTAAGCGAACTTCCATTTGTGGATGCTTTCTTTCCTGACACCTAATGGGTAGTTGAGGCAATTTAAACCTTCACGGATAGTTTTATCTTCCACTTTCTTCCTCAAATTATCCTAAGCTTTCTGTTGCTTCTTCCTGAAGTTTAGAAATGGGAAAAATAAAAAAATCAAAGTAAAAAGTAGGGGAAACTTTTCACTTTGATTATCCATCAACTATTTGACCCATACCCTGTTCATTCCACTAGGTTGCTTCAAAACATTTTATGTTATTACATCCATTTTCGAACCATTAAAACGCCTATATTTGCTTAAAAAGATTCCTTTTTCATCCTTTTATAAGAAAGGATGAAAAATATAAAATGGTACCTGTAGTTAGGACACTTGAAAAAGAGTGTTTTATCTACAGGTATTTTTTTATATACTTAAATTACTAAAAAGGGATTAGGAGACAACATGAGTAAGATAACATTTTCAACGAAAGA